>JANOLY010000490.1:0-10742 GCA_031420055.1 Burkholderiales bacterium
GGCCGCGCACTGCTGCATGCCTTGAAGGCCGCCAGGGATGCAGTCAATACGAAGGCCGGTACCCAGCGGCACTTCCTGTTTGTCGGCACGGGCTCGCACAAGTCGCTAATGACCGATCTGGCCACCCGCCGCTCTTTGCCCTTTACGGGCGCCGTGCAGGCAACGTACCAGGTTCTGGGCGAAGACTTCGTGCAGTGGCAGCTCCAGCGTGTGGGTGCCACCCCTGGCACGAAAGTGCCTGGCCTGGCCGCCGCTGTGGCAGGCTTCAAGGCGATGGGCAGCCGGCCGGAAGAACTGCTCAAGGCGCTGCGGCAACTACAAGATATCGAGGGCACGCCGGCCGACCAGGCCTTCGGCATCATCTGCAAGACGCTCGCCTGCGCCGCCGCCGATGCCGAGCTCCGTGCGATCGACGACTTCGGGGTGCTGGGGCAGGCGATCTTCGGACGCATTTCCGAGGGCGATTCCGACGGGGTCTCAGGCATCTTCTCGGAGCGAGCCCTGGCCGACTACAGCCGGCAGACGGGCGTTGACGTCGACGCGGGCCAGGTTCAAGGCCTGGCAGACAAGATGGTCGCTGCCAACCTCATCGCCCGCCCGGCGCACGGCCGTTACGCTGTGGTGGACCCGTTCGTGCGGGAAGTCTGGCGCAGCCGCAGTGCGCTGCTGCTGGGCGCGTCGGGGTCGGACAGCCGTGATCCACTCTGGACAATCAAGTCGATGTGAAGCTGACGGTGCGCCCGCAAGCCCGGCCCACCATCGCGGTGTTGGCGACACAGGACCGCGCCTTTGCCGCCCGGTGTTGCGAGCGGCCCCGCCGCCGTAGCTGGCAAAGCTCACGCGACGCCTAAATCTCCACCTTTGTCCCCAACTCCACGAGCCGGTTGGTCGGCAGGTTGAGAAAATCGGCCGCCCCCGCGGCATTGCGGTGCATGCTGGCAAAGAGCTTTTCGCGCCACATCGCCATGCCGCCGCCGAAAGTGGGGATCACGGTGTCGCGGCTGAGGAAGTAGCTGGTCTCCATGTCGTCGAGCACCACGCCGCGGGTCTTCAGCAGTTTCAGCGCCTCGGGCACGTCGGGGTCGTTCTTGAAGCCGAAGTGCAGCGTCACCTGCCAGCAGTCGCGGCCCAGCGATTCCACCTCACAGCGGCGGTTGAAGCCTATCCATGGCACTTCGTGGTTCTGCACCGTGACAAACAGGTTCTGCTCGTGCAGCACCTTGTTGTGCTTGAGGTTGTGCAGCAGCGCAAAAGGCGTGGCGCCTTTTTCAGCGTTGAGGAAGACCGCAGTGCCCGACACCCGCAGTGGCGGGCTGATGAAGATCGATTCGAGGAAGTCGTCCAGGCCTATCGCCTCGTCGCGCAGGCGATCGCTCATCAGCCGGCGGCCCTGTTTCCAGGTCACCATCAACGTGAACATCACGGCACCTATGAGCAGCGGGAACCAGCCGCCTTCGAGTACCTTCACGGCGTTGGCGGCCAGGAAGACGATGTCGACCACGAAGAAAGATCCGGTGGCAGCGATGCACAGCCACAGCGGCAGCTTCCAGGCGTAGCGGATGACGAAGAAGGTCATCACCGTGGTGATGGTCATGTCTATGGTCACCGCGATGCCGTAGGCCGAGGCCAGTGCGCTGCTGCTGCCGAACATCACCACGGCAAGAACGACGCAGGCGTACAGCGACCAGTTGACGAAGGGAACGTAGATCTGCCCGGTTTCGCGCACGCTGGTGTGCATGATGCGCAGGCGCGGCAAGTAGCCCAGCTGGATGGCCTGCTTGGTGACCGAGAACGCCGCCGTGATGAGGGCCTGCGACGCAATCACCGTGGCCAGCGTGGCCAGCCCGATCAGCGGGAACAGCGCCCAGGTGGGTGCCATCTCGAAGAACGGGTTGCTGACTTTTTCAGGGTGCTGGAGCAGCATCGCGCCCTGGCCAAAGTAGTTCAGCACCAGGGCCGGCATGGCCACCAAAAACCAGGCCAGGCGGATCGGCCGTTTGCCGAAGTGGCCGAGGTCGGCATACAGCGCCTCGGCGCCGGTCACGCACAACACCACCGATGCCAGCGCCACGAACGCGATGCCCGGGTGGCCGAACAGAAAACCCAGCGCGTAGTGCGGTGACAGCGCCACCAGCACCTGGGGGTTTCCCAGCAACTGCTGCAGGCCCAGCGAGGCCAGCACAGCGAACCACACCAGCGTCACCGGCCCGAACAAGCGACCCACCACCGCCGTGCCGAAGCGCTGCGCAGCAAACAACACGGTGATGACCAGTAGCGTCACGGGCACCACAAAACGGTGCAGGCCGGGTGCTGCCACCTCCAGGCCTTCAACCGCCGAGAGCACCGAGATGGCCGGCGTGATGACGCCGTCGCCAAAGAAGATGGCCGTGCCAAAGATGCCCAGCATCAGCAAGCGCGTGCGCAGCACGGGCTTGTGCTTCACGGCCTGGGTGGCCAGCGCCAGCATGGCGATCAAGCCGCCCTCGCCGTGGTTGTCGGCGCGCAGGATCAGCGTCACGTACTTGAGCGACACCACCACGGTGAGCGTCCAGAACACCAGCGACAGGATGCCCAGGATGTTGTCCGGCGTCAGCGGCACGCGGCCGTGCGCAAAGACCTCTTTCAACGCGTACAGCGGGCTGGTGCCGATGTCGCCGTAGACCACGCCAATGGCGGCCAGGGTCAGCGCTGCGGTGGCGCCAGGGGTGCGGGGGCGGGAGTCGGCGCTCATGAGGACAGCCAGCGCATTGTGCGCCCGCCACCGTCAGTTCATGCTGCGGCGCAGCAGAATTTCTGGGCGTCGCCGCTTGCTACGCGTAAACCTCCGCGGCCGGGTCGGTGGCTTCCAGCTCGTAAGACGCCGCCAGCATGGCCAGGCGGCCGATCACGCCGTACATGTAGAAGCGGTTGGGCGCGCTGGCGCCGGGCTTGGCCCCGGGCCGCGGCAGCTTGTGGTTTTGCGCAAAGGCCAGGGGCACGAAGCTCGAGCCTGGGGCGTTCAGGTTCTCGTCGATACCGCGCTCGGCATGCACGCGGTAGTAGCCGCCCACCACGTAGCGGTCGACCATCAGCACCACCGGCTCGGCCACGGCGTCGTTCATGCGCTCGTAGCTGGGCACGCCTTCCTGGATGATGACTTCGCCGACCTCGGGCTCGCCGGTGTCGGCGGCCGCGGGCCCCCGCCCCTGGCGAACGCGCTGCAGGGCGGCGTCGACGTCGCGCGCGTCACGCACCGTCATCACGCCCAGCCCGGCGCCGCCATCGTCGTCCTTGATCACCACGAACGGCTTGTCGCTGATGCCGTATTCCTTGAACTTGCGCCGCACCTTGCCCAGCAGGGCGTCGACGTTGCTCCTGACGCACTCCAGTCCGCTGGGCTGGCCAAGGTCGACCTGCCCGCACTGGCCGTGCATGGGGTGGATCAGCCAGGGGTCCATGCCCAGCAGCTTCGCAAACTTCTTGGCCACTTCTTCGTAACTCTTGAAGTGACGGCTCTTGCGGCGCAGCGCGCGCCCGGCGTGCAGGGGCGGCAGCAGGTACTGCTCGTGCAGGCCCTGCAGCACGGCAGGTGCGCCGCCGGCCAGGTCGTCGTTGACCAGGATGGTGCAGGGGTCGAAGTCCTTCAGTCCCAGGCGTCGGCGCGTGCGCACCAGCGGCTCCAGCGTCATCGTGCTGCCATCGGGCAGGGCCAGCGCCGTGGGCGAACGAATGGCCGCGTCCAGGCTGCCCAGCCGCACGTTCAGTCCGGCCTGGGTGAATATCTGCACCAGGCGTTGCAGGTTGGCCAGGTAAAACGTGTTGTGGCGCAGGTTCTGCGGGATCAACAACAGGTTCTTGGCCTCGGGGCAGATCTTCTCGATGGCCGCCATGGCCGCCTGCACCGCCAGCGGCAGCATCTCGGGCGTGAGGTTGTTGAAGCCGTCGGGGAACAGGTTGGTGTCCACCGGTGCCAGCTTGAAGCCGGCGTTGCGCAGGTCCACCGCGGTATAGAAAGGCGGCGTGTGCTCCATCCATTCGAGCCTGAACCAGCGCTCGATGGCCGGCATGGATTCGAGGATGCGGGCCTCCAGCTCGTTGATCGGCCCGGTGAGGGCAGTGGTGAGGTGGGGGACCATGGGCGTGCCTGGGAGCGAGAGCGAAGAAGGATTCTAGGCAGTCCGCCCCGATATCGCGCTGATACGGCGCTGGTGCGGCGCTGACTTGCGCCGCACGGCACGGTGTGGCGAGGATGCCGTTTTGCAAGCCCGATCAGACCAGCCCCAGGAACACCGCCAGCGCGCGGTTCACCCGCAGCAGCGTCTGCTCGTCCACCCGCCCAAATGCGCCGCCGACCCGCTGCCTTTGCACCGACTGTGGTTTGTCCACCATCACCTGTGACGGCCGCTGAAGGCCGTTCTCGGCGTCAGGTGCCAGCGTCAGCCGGAACAGGGGTGCCTCGACCAGGTCGCTCGTGATCGGCAGCACGGTGACCGACGGGTGCGCGCCGAACAGGTCAGATTGCACCACCAGCGCCGGGCGCGGCTTGCCCAGATCGCCTTGCAGCGCCACGGTCACCAGGTCGCCGCGCCGCATGGTGCAAGCTGCCGGCCCGAAGGCTCAACGCCAACCGTCGGTGTCGGCGGCGCGCTCCAGCCACTGCTGCGCGGCAGCGTCTGCGGCGTGCCTGGTCACGGTGCGCGACTGGCGTGCGCACTCGGCTGCGAAACCGGGCTGCCTGGTGTCATGCACCCAAATCTGCACCGGTCGCAATCCGGCTGCCCGCAGGGACTCGCGGTGCTTCTTGACACGTTCTGCGGTCGTGCTTGTCATGACGGACCTGCCGGAGCTTTGTTACATGAAACAGTCTATCGCCGGCTGCGACATCCCACAAGGACTTCATCGGCGCACAAGCAGCCGTTCGTCGAACGGATAGCGCGCGGTTGACACCACGCTGCACGCCGCCGCCTGCAGGTGCAATGGGTTGAACAGCCGGTTGAAGCTGCGCCCGACCACCACCGAAGGCACGCGCGGCAGCAGGCTGCTCTGCGCCGCCAGCCAGGTGTCACCCAGCGCGCGTGTCGTGCCGGGGGCGTCGCGCCAGGATGGGCTGAGTTGATTCGACACATCGATGGCCGACACGTCGTCGGGCAACACCACCTCCAGCAGTTGGTAACTCATGGGCAGTTCTGCCGGGGAGGCAGCCTGCACATGCACCAGCGCTTCGACCAGGGCGCCGGCCGGGCTTTCGGCCAGGTACACCACGGGCCGGCCCCGGCTGTGCCAACGGCCGCTGTGCAAGAGGCCGCCGGTGCCCGACAGGTCGGCGTGGTTGCTGATCCGCCACAGGACCACGCCCCGCCCGGTTCAGGCGAACCAACCTTGGTCGATCTCGTGCAGCCAGCTTTGCACCGCCTCGAAGCCCAGCGTGTCGGCCGCGCAGGCCATGGGGGCCAGGCCGCCCAGGCGCTCTTTGGGGCTGTCCAGCCAGGCGCGTGCACGTTCGGCGTCGCCAAACACCCGTTCGGCCAGCGTTTGTGTGCGCACCAGCCGGTACAGGCCGTCGAATTCGTCGCGGCTCAGGCGCGCTTCTGCGCGGCGGCGCAGCCAGGTGCGGCGCGGCACGATGCGGTGTATGTCCGCAGGCGACAGCAGCGGCTGTGCTTCCAGGCTGCGCAGCAGCGCGGCACCGAGTTGTTCGCGGTCGGCCGTGGCCAGCGCCAGCTCGGTCACGCCTGGTTTCAGTCCGAAGATGTGCCCCAGCCTTTGGTTCAAGCGGCTGTCCAGCGCGATGTCCAGGTCCGCCTCGTCAAGGTCGATTCGGCCAGATCGTACGTTGCAATGCGCCAATTGGCGCACCCATGTACCACCGCGCGCCGTTGGCCCGTCAACGAAGACAGGGCCCGGCGGGGCCCTGTGGTTTTCCACCCGCCGCAGCGGGACGGTTCTGACGCTCACTTGTTGTACGCCGCCTCGCCGTGCGAGGAAATGTCCAGACCTTCGCGCTCTTCGTCTTCTGGCACACGCAGACCGACCGTCAGGTCGACGATCTTGAAGGCGATGAAGGCGACCACGCCGGAGATCAGCACCGTGTAGATGACGCCCTGGGCCTGAATCCACACTTGCGTGCCGATGCCGGGGAAGCCGCCGCACTTGTTTTCGACATAGTCGCAAATGCCCAGGCCCCCCAGCGCCGGGCTGGCGAACACGCCGGTCAGCAGTGCACCCGTGATGCCGCCCACGCCGTGGATGCCAAACACGTCCAGCGAGTCGTCGGCGCCCAGCATCTTCTTCAAGCTGGTGACACCCCACAGGCAGACCAGGCCGGAGATCAGACCGATCACCAGCGCACCGCCCACACCGACAAAACCGCAGGCCGGGGTGATGGCCACCAGCCCCGCCACAGCGCCCGAGGCGGCGCCCAGCATCGAGGCCTTGCCCTTGATCAGCGACTCGCCGGCCGTCCAGGCCAGCGTGGCCGCTGCCGTGGCCACCACCGTGTTGATGAAGGCCAGCGCGGCGATGCCGTTGGCTTCGAGGTTGGAGCCGGCGTTGAAGCCGAACCAGCCCACCCACAGCAGCGATGCACCGACCATGGTCAGCGTCAGGCTGTGCGGCGTCATGTTCTCTTTGCCGTAGCCGATGCGCTTGCCGATCATGTAGGCGCCTACCAAGCCGGCCACGGCCGCGTTGATGTGCACGACGGTGCCGCCGGCAAAGTCCAGCGCGCCCTTGGCCCACATGAAGCCGGCATTGGCCGTCACGGCTTCCAGCGTCTTGGCGTCGGTGATGGCGTCCGGGCCGTCCCAGTACCAGACCATGTGCGCGACAGGCAGGTAGCTGAAGGTGAACCACAGCACCGCAAACAGCAGCACCGCAGAGAACTTGATGCGCTCGGCAAAGGCCCCCACGATCAGCGCCACGGTGATGGCGGCAAAGGTGCCCTGGAAGGAAATGAAGGTCAGCTCCGGGATCACCACGCCCTTGCTGAAGGTGGCGGCGATGGAGTCAGGGGTGACGCCCTTGAGGAAGACCTTGTCCAGGCTGCCAAAGAACGGGCTGCCCGCGGTGAAGGCCAGCGAGTAGCCGTACACCACCCACAGCACCGAGATCAGCGAGAAGATCATGAACACCTGCATCAGCACCGACAGCATGTTCTTGCTGCGCACCAGGCCGCCATAAAACAGCGCCAGGCCGGGGATGGTCATCAGGATGACCAGCGCCGTGGCGATGGTCATGAAGGCGGTGTCGCCCTTGTTGGGCACCGCGGGCGCTGCGGCCGATGCCGGTGCTGCTGCCGCGGCGGCGGGCGCTGTGGCCTCAGGCGCGGCCGCGCTGGCCGCGACGGCCGGCGCTGCGGCACTTTGGGCCAGCACGTTGCCGCCCAGCCCCAAGAGCGCACAGCCCAGGGCGAAGGTCACTAGTAGTTTTTTCATGGTGTTGTCTCGTCAGTGGGGGCTGCGGTTACAGGGCGTCCTTGCCGGTTTCTCCGGTGCGGATGCGCACCACCTGCTCCAGCGTGCTCACGAATATCTTGCCATCGCCGATCTTGCCCGTGCGCGCGGCAGCCTCGATGGCCTCGATGACGCGCTCGACGATGGCGTCGTCCACGGCGGCCTCGATCTTCACCTTGGGCAAGAAGTCAACCACGTACTCCGCACCACGGTACAGCTCGGTGTGGCCCTTCTGGCGGCCGAAGCCCTTCACTTCCGTCACCGTGATGCCTTGAACGCCAATGCCGCTCAGTGCCTCACGTACTTCATCAAGCTTGAAGGGCTTGACGATGGCAGTCACCATCTTCATGGGTCTCTCCTGGTCTCAAAAGTTGTACTTGACGCCAAGCACCAGGGCAGACTTGCCCAGGAACTTGGAGCTGTTGGCGGCCGCACCCGGTACGTAGAAATTCTTGTCGGCATGGGTGCCGACAAGCGCAATGCTCGGCACCAGGCCGCTGAAGTCTTTGCTCAGTGTGAGTGAGTAGTCGGTGTACGACGCGTTGGTGATGTTGCGCACCTTCTGGTAGCCCACACGCGGGGCGAGCATGAGGCCACCACCCAGGTCAAAGGAGCTGCTCAGGTCGAAGTACAAGCTGCCCAAGCTGCCCTTGCGCTTGGCGAAGTCGTAGTTGCCGAACAGGTTGGTGGTGGCGTAGGACAGCTTGCCTGTCACGGGGCCAAAGGTCAACGCGCCGTAGATCTCGGTGGTGTTGGGGTTCTTGTAGATGGCGTCCCACTTCCTGGTGCCGGCGCCCGGGTACACATAGGCCAGCACGCCGATATCGTAGGCCAGGTCCTTGCTGATTTCACCCTTGAAGCCGCCGTACAGGTCAAGCTCCAGGTCGGCGCCGCCCTCAGCATCCTTGATCCACTTGATGGTCGAGGCCCAGGCACCCAGGTAGAAGCCGCCGGGGCCCGCGTAGTCCACACCACCCTGCACGGCGGGCTTGAGCCGGGTCTGCGAAATGCCGCGGTAACGGTAGTCAGAAATCACACCGATGTTGAAAGCCACCGACGAAGCGGGCGCCTGCGCATGGACCCGTCCAGGAAAGGCAGCTGCCAAAGCCAAAGCGGCCAGCGAGGTCAATTTCATGCACTTCATGTCAGGGCTCCATTCAGGGTTGATTTGAGGGTCTCAGCCCAGGGATTGCAGCTTCCGTGCCACCTGCCCCGGACCGACCACACCCGGGCGCCTGCACAGGGTGGGAGCGTGGCCGGCCCGCCATCCCCCGAACGGGGGCCCCAAACGGGTGCGCACCAAGGCGGTGCTGACGGCGCCCCAGGTGCTGCCGAGAATGGGCTCCAGATCAATCCAATGAGGTGGACCCAATGACCCTGGCCGTGGTGATGAGCCGAGCCCTCGACGGCCTGATGGCGCCCCAGGTGCACGTCGAGGTGCAGCTGGCCAACGGCTTGCCCAGCTTCATGCTGGTGGGCCTGGCCGACATCGAAGTCAAGGAAGCGCGCGAGCGAGTTCGCGCCGCGCTGCAGCAGAGCGGTTTCACTTTCCCGATGAACAAGCGCATCACCGTCAACCTGGCTCCGGCCGATCTGCCCAAGGAGTCGGGGCGCTTCGACCTGGCCATCGCGTTGGGCATCCTGGCGGCCATGGACGCCGTCGACCCCGCGCGGCTGGCTGCCTGCGAGTTCGCGGGCGAACTGTCGCTGGCCGGCGAACTGCGGCCCGTGCGCGGCGCGCTGGCGCTGGCCCTGGCGGCGCACCGCGAGGGCAGCGGCCGCACCTTGGTGCTGCCCGAGGGCAGCGCCCGCGAGGCCGCACGCGTGGCGGGGCTGCAGGTGTGCGGGGCGCGCACGCTGCTCGAAGTGGTGGCCGCCCTGCAGGCCGGCGACGCCGCCGTGCCGCTGGCCGTGACCCGGCCCGGGCCGCTGCCGCTGATGTCGCCAGGCCCGGACTTGCAGGACGTGAGAGGCCAGGCCGCCGCCAAACGTGCGCTGGAGATCGCCGCGGCCGGCGGCCACAGCCTGTTGCTGGTGGGCCCGCCGGGCACGGGCAAGTCGATGCTGGCCCAGCGCCTGCCCGGGCTGCTGCCGGCCATGAGCGAAGACGAAGCCCTGGCCGCCGCGGCCCTGCAGGGCTTGCAGACGCAGTCCGGCGACACGCTGGCGTTCGGCGAGCGGCCGGTGCGCGCGCCGCACCACACCGCCAGCGCGGTGGCACTGGCGGGCGGCGGGTCGCCGCCCCGGCCGGGTGAAATCTCGCTGGCCCACGGCGGCGTGCTGTTCCTCGACGAGATGCCCGAGTTCCCGCGCTCGGCACTCGAAGCCCTGCGTGAGCCGATGGAAACCGGCCGCATCACCATCTCGCGCGCGGCGCGCCAGGCCACTTTTCCGGCCCGCTTTCAACTGGTGGCCGCCATGAACCCGTGCGCCTGCGGCTGGCTGGGTGCGCCGCTGGCCAGCGGGCGCGCCTGCCGCTGCACGCCCGAGGCCGTGGCGCGCTACCAGGGGCGGCTGTCCGGCCCGCTGCTGGACCGCATCGACCTGCAAGTGGAAGTGCTGGCCGCCTCGCCGACGGAACTGCTGGGCGCGCCGCTGGGCGAGACCACAGTCACCGTCGCCGCCCGCGTGGCCGACGCCCGCGCCCGCCAGGGCTGGCGCCAGGGCAGGCCGAACGGCCAGATGGAAGCCGCCGACATCACCCGCCATTGCGTGATGGAGGACAGCGCCCAGATCTTCCTGAAGAGCGCCGCCGAACGACTGATGTGGTCGGGCCGGCGCCTGCACCGCTGCCTGAAGGTGGCACGCACCGTGGCCGACCTGGCAGGCAGCGACACCATCGCCATCGCGCACCTGGCAGAGGCCTTGCAATTGCAGCGGGTGCTGCAGCGCTGAAACCAAAAGCTCAAATCGCCAACGGGTCCACGTCCACCGCCCAGCGCAGCACGCCTTTGTGGCCCGTGCGCAGGGCTTGCAACTGCGGGATCCACGCCGCCAGCATGCGCTGCAAGGTGGTGCGCGAAGGTGACTCCAGCAGCATCTGCAGCCGCTCCACGCCGGCCACGCGCGACACGTGCGGCGGCACGGCGCCGTAGACGGTGACGCTGCCCAGCTGAGCGGCCAGCTCGGCCGCCTCGGCCAGATAAGCGGCGGCGGCCTCGACCGTGCGCGCTTCGGCACGCAGCAGCGCCAGGCTGGAAAACGGCGGCAGGCCCGCGCTCAGCCGCTCGGCCAGCTGGGCTTGCGCAAAGGCGGCGTAGTCGTGCGTCCGCAGCGCGGCGTACAGCGGGTGCGTGGGGTGCCAGGTCTGCA
>JANOLY010000491.1:0-3430 GCA_031420055.1 Burkholderiales bacterium
GCCAGCCGGCCGCGGCCATCAAAGGCCCCGCCGCAGCCGTGCATCAGCACCATGGCAGGCGCAGGCGCCGGTGCCGGCACAGGATCAGGCCTTGTGCCAGCCGCCGCAAACCAATGCCCCGGCAACATCACCGCGGTGCCACTGGGTGCATCGAGGCTGGGCACCTGCACAGTCTGCCCAGTCTGCTCAGAATGGGCGTGCGCGACGGCTGCGCAGGCCAGCAGCGCAGCGGCCAACGCCAGCCTCAGGCGTCGGGCCATAACAACTGCGGCGGGTGCGGGTGCAGACGCGCCATGGAATGCACGTCGCGGTAGGCACCCTGGCGCAGCGCGAAGCCCACGTGCGTGCCCTCATGGCGGAAACCGAAGCGCTGGTAGAGCGCGATGGCGCCTGCGTTGTCGCAGAACACGGTGAGCTCGATGCGCAGGATGTGCGCCCAGCCGTCGGCATAGTCGCAGGCGGCCTGCATGAGCGCGCTGCCGACGCCCTGGCGCTGGCATGCCGGGTCGACGCTGATGCCCAACATCGCTGCGTGGCGGCGGCGGAGCTGCGCTGCCGGGTGTAGCCCCAGGCTGCCCAGCATCTGGCCAGCGCGTTCGGCCACCAGCAGGATGGCCGTGCTGGCCGGGGCCGCAAAATCTTCGAGCCGCGTGCGCCACATCGCTTCACTCGGGAAGGGCAGCTGCATCAGGTTGGCGTAGACCTCGGCATGGCCCATCACGCGCGCGATCTCGGCCGCGTCGGCAGGGCGCGCGCGGCGCACGGTGATGGGCTCATGGCTGGGGGGCTCGTTGCCGAGGCAGGCGTTGCTCATGGGATCGTCGTTCAAGGCACAAACGTGGTGTCGGCGCAACCGCGCAAGTGTCCCACGCAGGATGAACGCTGAAAAACCCGCAAAGCTTGTCGACGGCCTCCAGATCAACACGTGCTGCGGTCTCGTTGTATGGCAACGTCACTGTGTTCCGATGCAGGCCGGCTTCACGGGCGACATCAGTGGTGAACATTTGCCGTTTGCATTTTCTCTGATCCTTGACCGGTCCGGCGTGGTGTTTGCCTGCGGGGACAAACGGCACTAGGCGGTGCAAGGGCCAAGCAACTTGACCCGCTATGGCGTTGTGGCGTTGTTGCCGTGCTGCTGCGAAACGTGTGCTTAAGGAGTGCACCAAAGAGGCATTTGTATAGCGAGGTTTTGTTGTGGCCGATGCCGCCGTTCATGAACCGCCGGTGCTGGGCGGAACCTTCCAGCACTTCGTCGAGTTCCTGCAGGAGGCCGACACATCCGCGCCGGTGCTGTCGCCCAAGCGCTTCAGCCAGGCCATGCACATCGACATGCAGACGCTGGCCGAACAGGCGCACGTGCATCGCAACACGATCAGCCGCGCGCCGGGGTCGCGTGGGGTCCAGGACTTCCTGCGCGAGGCCCTGCGCGTCATCAAGGCCGCGACCGACCTGAACGGCGATCTGAACAAGGCGCTGTTCTGGTATCGCAACGAGCCGTTGTCCGTGTTTGGCTACAAGACCGCTGAGCGGCTGGTCTCGGAAGGGCGCACCGATGACCTGCTGCGATATGTGGCGTCCATCGAGGCTGGCGCGGCGGGATGATCCTGACCGAGCTGGGCCCGGTCACGGCGTACCGCATGCATACGCCACGGTGGGCCACGGCGCCGACCAGTGGCGCGGGTGCGGCGGCACATGGGGGGCGAGCGAACCGACCAGGCACGCCGGCCCTCTACCTCGCCCTGGAACCTGAAACCGCTGTCCGCGAGTACCAGCAGCTTTCGCCGCTGATGCCACCTGGCACGCTGGTGAGCTACACCGTTCGCCTTGCACCGGTCGTCGACTTCCGCGCCGGCTATGACTCCAGCCGGTGGTCCGACCTGTGGGAGGAGTTCCACTGCGACTGGCGCGAACTGTGGTTCAACCAGCGCGTGGAGCCGCCGAGTTGGGTGTTGGCTGACGAAACGCTTGCCGCCGGCGCTAAGGCCATCCTGTTCGCGTCGAGGCTTGCAACGGGTGGCACAAACCTTGTCGTCTTCAACGAGCAGTTGATCGCGGATGACACGCTGCAGGTCTATGACCCGGCGGGGGCGCTGCCAAAGAATCAAGACTCCTGGCGTTGAAGCGGATCAATGGGGTCGCCAGTCAACCTACCCTCGCGTCGCGCTACCCTGCCGCGGGTGCAGGGACGCGCGGATGTTGCGCGGGCAATCACGCATCGCTGGTCAGCGCCATGACGTAGGGCTCCATCGTGGCCCACATGCCCGCCGCCTCGGCTTCTTGAGCGATCTCCGCAGGCGTGACCTTGCGCTGCCGCAGCGCCTGGCGCAGGCCCTCGATGGCAAGCGCGTCGCCCACCGTTCGACGGTAGCGGAACAGGTCGACAACCGTCTTGGCAACGCCGAACATGGGCACTGACGTTCCGGCGATCTTCTTGCGCTCGACGCTGCGGCGCAGAAGCTCGTCAGAGAACCGGGCGATGCGGATCGGTGGATAGGTGAGCCGGGGGCGCCAGTCCTTGCGCCCGATGGCGATCCAGACCTTCGGCGGCATTTGGTCGGTGAGGCCGTGCAGCGCGAGGGCCGAGGCCAGGCAGATGACGCCCTTGGGTACCAGCCGGGCCGCTTCGGCCAGGGACTGCTGGGCGTCGAGCGCTGCATCGGGAAGCTGGTAAAGCCCTCGGGCGAGGCGCACGACCTCGCCGGCGCGCTCCATGCGGCCGACCGTGGTGGCGGTGATGCCCGCCTCGCTGAACTCCGCGAGTCGCGTCATCCCCCGCCGCTTGAGCAGCGCCAGCGCCTGGGTGCGCTGAGTGGAGTTGTCAGAGCTGGGCATGGTATGAATGCTCGGGCGAATCAAAGGAACGTCCGAGGATTTATACCACTCTGCTGCGGCCGTGACGAGGGGGCAACTCATCGGCACTCAACTTCGGAGTCAGTGGCTCGTGTGGGATGTTGCTGCCGAGGCGGCAGCGGTGGCATCACTTCGCTTGATGGACTCCACAGCCACGCCGGCACCGAAGGGTCGCACACCTGAAGGTACCGCTCGTTGTCCTCGATGCCCGCGTGAACGACGAAGAGCGACGGTGCCGAACCTTCGCAGTCGGTCAGCGTCGCGCTGGCCAACGCGCCCTCCGCACCCAGGTTGTAGCGAAGCCCTTTCACGAAGGACCGCCCATCGGCGACGAGCCGCTCAATCAGCTGCTTCTCGTATCCGTCTTCGACCGGAAGCCAGTGCCGCGTGACCGGCATCAGCGACAGCTCCACGATGGTCGGGATGCCCGTCGGCGCGACACTGAATGTCGCGATCATCACCATGTGGATGTCATCGGCTGCACCCCAAAGCGCCAGCGCTGAGTCGAAGCGCCGGCCGAGCCGGCGGTAGAGCTGTTCGTCCAGCGCAAAGGCCTGGTCGGGCACATGCTTCACCACGG
>JANOLY010000492.1:0-2151 GCA_031420055.1 Burkholderiales bacterium
CGGCGGCGTGTGTGACTTCAGCCGGCTGGGTGTCAACCAGGTGGGCGTGTCCACCAATGCGTCGTTCGGACCGTCAAGCGTGAATCTGGTGTTCGACATCACCCGGCCGTAGGCCTGCGCCGGCAGCGGGCCTGGCTTCAACCTCAACCCGCGCGTCGAAGCGGGACTGCCCGGCCGAGAACGCGAAGGCATCGACCGCGTGGTCAGGCAGCACGGCCCGGCTGCCGGTCAGTTGGTTCAACTCGGCCCAGCCGTCCCGCACCCAGACCGTGCCTGGCGGCATACGTTCGGTGACGTGCGCGCGTGCGCTCATCGACCCGCGCTGATTGAACACGCGGATGGCAGCGCCGTCGGCGAGTTGGCGGGCCGCTGCATCGGCTGGCGCCAGCCACAGCTGCGGCTCTTGCTCGCGCCTTGCCAGCGTGGGCAGTTCGCGGCCGTTGTTGTAGAAGGCGTGGAAGTGCGTGAGCGTGCGGCCTTGCGTCAACTGCAGGGGGTAGCTCGACGCGTTCGAGTCACCCGCATCTGACGGTGGCGTGAATGTCGGCAAGGCCGGCAGGCCCAGTGCTTCAGCCTTGGCCGAGTGAAATTCGATCTTGCGTGAGGGCGTGTCGAAGTCCAGCATGGGGTTGGCGATGTGCGAAACACGCAGCTCGCCGATGCCAGCGCTGCGCCTAAGCGACTCCACCGTGGCGTGCCCCGTGCTGGGGTGGTCCAGCACGGCGTTGACCAGCGCTTCGTCCGTGGCCCAGGGGAAGAAGCCCTCAAGCCGCAGCCGCTGGGCCAGCTCCTTGAAGAGCCAGTGCAGTGGCCGCGTCTGGCCTGCCGGCGCCAGCGCGGGCGCCATCAAGTAGAGGTGGGTGTGCGTGGCCTTGCAGCCCAGCTCTTCCAGCCACGCCGTGCTGGGCAGCACCACATCGGCAAAGCGCCACGCGGTGTCGTTCAGAAACAGGTCGTAGCTCACCACCAGCCGGGTGCGGGCCAGTCCGTCGGCCACGGCATGTGCGTCGGCGAACGACGACAGCATGTTGCTGCCCATGAGCAGCAGGTTGTGGATGCTGCCGCCCTGCATGGCGGTTGTCACCGCCGACATCTGGTTGGGCAGGGCCGTGCCCGGTAGCCGCCGCCCGGGTTCGGTGATGTCGCCCAGGCCGCGCCCGTGCGCGCCGCTGCCGTGGCGCGGGCCGAAGCCGCCGCCGGCGATGCCGACGTTGCCGGTCAACCCCGGCAGGCAGGCAATCGCCCTGCCCGCCTCCCAGCCGTTGCCGCCCTTGTGCATGGAGCTGCCCCCGAGCACGATCATGGCCGGCCGCGTTTGCGCGTAGCGCCGGGCCAGGGCCACGATGCGATCGGCCGCGATGCCCGTGACATCGGCAGCCCAGGCCGGCGTGCAGGCCTGCAGGTGCTCGGCCAGTGCATCAAAACCGACGGTGTGCTGTGCCACAAACGCAGCGTCGTGCAGTTGCTCGCGGCAGATGACGTGCATCAGTGCCAGCGCCAAGGCGGTGTCGGTGCCGGGCCGAATCAGCAGCACGTCGTCCGACTTGGCAGCCGCCTCGGTGTGGCGCACATCGATGGTCACGATGTGCGCACCGCGACGCTTGGCGGCCATCAAGTGCCGCGCCGTGTTGGGTTGGCTGGCCAGGTTGGCGGCCCACAGCACGATGAGCTGTGAATGCGCGCCCATGTCTTCCTTGGTGTTCGTCTCCAGCATGCCCGTCAAGCCCAGACCGAAGGCGCCCAAGCCCCAGCAGATCATGGTGGGGTTCCAGAACTGGCTGCCGTGGAAGTTGGCGAACCGCATCATCAGCTGCGCACTGACACGCGTGCCGTAGTTGGTGGTGAAGGTGCCGTGGCCGGGCCAGATCGCCGTCGCCGCCGGGGGCGACGCTGCAATGCTGTCGGCGATGCGGTCCAGCGCTTCGTCCCACGTGGCCTGCCGCAAGGCATGGCTGCGCGAATCGCGTACCAGGGGGTGCAGCAGCCGTGCCGGGTTGTCGAAGACCTCGCGCGAGGCCTGCCCGCGTATGCACAGGAAGCCGCGGCTGTCGGGGTTGTCGTCGTCGCCCTTCACGCCGATCAAGTGCCCGTCCTGCACCTCGGCCAGCATGCCGCACAAGGTCGGGTGGCAGTTCATCGGGCACATGGTGC
>JANOLY010000493.1:0-3231 GCA_031420055.1 Burkholderiales bacterium
CGCCGGCAGAGCCGCCCGTCAGCACCACCTTGTTCATGTCCAGCTTGTAGTCGCGGGCGCGCCGCGACAACCAGCGCAAGGCACAGCGCGTGTCTTCCACCGCCGCCGGCGCCGGCGAAACGCGGCCCAGCCGGTAGCCCACATTGGCCACGGCAAACCCCATCTGCAGGTAGGGCAGCAGGACCAGGTTTGCCGCCTCCTTGCGCCCTTCCACCCAACCGCCGCCGTGGAAGAACAGCACCAGTGGCACCGCCGCAGGGCTGTTGCGCGGCAGGTACAGGTCGAGCTTGAGCTCGACGTTGTTGGCCGTCGAGTAGGTCAGGTTGGGCTGCACGGTGTAGCTGTCGCCCAGCGCATGAACAAAGCCCACCACCGGGTCAATCGTGCTGGCGGCGGGCTGCTGGGCGTGAGCGCTGGTTGCGATGAGCAGGCACAAGCCCGCGAGCATGCTGTGGCAGCGCCGGTGAGCTGGATTCGACAAGGACACTCTCCGCGTGACCAAGCCTTCACGATGGTGAATCCAGGGGCGTGGCCGCTGCGGCGTGGCCTGCGCGGCGCCACGGCTTGGCACACATCATGATGAAATGCGGCTCTCAACGACATGGCTTGCTGGCTCACGACTGCTACCGCCGCTGACTCCTATGCCACTGCGCAAGCTCACGCGCCAAGCCGCAGCCGCCCTGTTGACCAGCATGGCGGCTTGCCTGGGCGCCAATGCCCAGACGCTCGCCGCGTCGGTGGGCGATGTCGAGCGCGGCCGCAGCCTCTTGCTGCAACGCTTCGAGACAGGTTGCATCCTGTGCCATCAGGTGCAAGGTCTGCCCGCGGGGGGTGATCTGGGGCCACCGCTGCAGGCTATGGACCAGCGCTTCAGCGCCCGTCAATTGCGCGCCAGAATCGCCGATGCCCGGCGTTTCAATCCGCAGACCATCATGCCGCCTTACTTCAGCCCCCGGGGCTTGCAGCGCGTGGCTCCGGCCTACCAAGGCCAGACGGTGCTGAGCGAGCAGGCCCTGGAAGACATCGTGGCCTATCTGTTGAACCCGGCGCCGCCAGCGCCTGCAAAGGAAACCCGTGCTGCAACGCCCTGACCCGCCCGCGCCGGCCGGCCCAACACGGCGGACATGCTTGCAGACCCTGGCCTGGGCCGGCCCGAACCTGCTGTTGGCCGCACCGGCGGCGGCGCAAACCGCAGCCCGCACCCGCATGCTCACGCTGCAAGAGATGACCGAACCCGTGGTCGGCAACCTGCCTTTGCGCCGCGAAGGCATCCGGCTGGAGCTGGCCCATTTGGCCGACAACGGCCACCTGGTGCCGCTGCGCGTGGTGGTGGACAGCCCCATGACCGAGGCCGAGCACGTGCGCCAGATCATCTTGCTGTCGCAACGCAACCCGGTCACGCGCATGGCGGTGTTTCACCTCGGGCCCTGGTCGGGGCGCGGCGAAATCGCCACCCGCCTGCGTCTGGCCGGCACGCAGACGGTGGTGGCGCTGGCGCGCATGTCCGGTGGCGAGATGCGCATGGCGCTGGCCGAAGTCATCGTCACCGAGTCGGCCTGTCTGGACATGAGCTGATGACCCAAGCCCGCTTGCTGCTGCCCGAACGCATCGCCGCCGGCGACGTGGTGACGGTGCGCTTGCTGATCCAGCACGCCATGGAAACCGGCTACCGGCAAGACGTGAACGGCCGCGTCATCCCGCGCAACGTCATCCGCCTGGTGCGCTGCGAGCTGGCCGGCGTGGAGGTCTTTCGTGCCGAGCCGTCCTCGGGCCTGTCGGCCAACCCCTTGTTCGAGTTCAGCGTGCGCGTGCGGCAGTCGGCCGAGTGGCTTGTGCAATGGGAGGACGAGCAAGGTGCGAAGGCCGAGTTGCGACAGCTGATGAGCGTGTCGTGAAGGGCCTGCGCCGGGCGACGCTGTGGCTGGCGGCCGCGCTGCTGGTCAGCAGCGTCCAGGCGCAGAACCGAGCGCTGCCGTTGAGCAGCCTGCGCAGTGGCATCGACTTTGCCGGGCGCGATGTGCAGGCCTTGCAGGCCGATGCAGCCGGCAACCCGGCCCAGCTGTGGCTGCAACAGGGCCAGTTGCTGTGGCAAACACCGGCCGGCGACAGCCAGCGCGCGTGCAGCGGCTGCCACGGCAGCGTTGCGGCGATGAAGGGCGTGGCCTTGCGCTACCCGCGCTTGCGGGACGGCACACTGATCAACCTGGAAGACCAGGTGCGCCAATGCCGCGGCCAGCAGCAGCATGCGCCGGTGCCGGCCTTCGAGTCAGACGAGTTGCTGGCCTTGACGATGCTGGTCACGCAGGCCTCGCAGGGCCTGCCGCTGAACACCGCCATCGACCGCAAGCTGCTGCCGCATTGGCGCGCTGGCGCAGCGCAGTTTCAGCGCCGGCAAGGCCAGCTCAACCTGGCCTGCACACATTGCCACGACCAGCATTGGGGCCAGCGCCTGTACACCGACGCGCTGAGCCAGGGCCACCCCAACGGCTACCCGCTGTACCGGCTGGAATGGCAAAAGCCAGGCTCGCTGGAACGCCGGCTGCGCAGCTGTTTGTCGGGCATACGCGCCGACGTGCCGGATTGGGGGGATTTGGGCCTGCGCCAGTTGAGCCTGTACCTGATGTGGCGCGGCCAGGGCCTGCCCATCGAGGTGCCCGCAGTGCGCAAGTAACGCGGGGCCGGAGGCGTTTCCGAGGGACAACGATGATTGCCCGGCGGTGCAGCTGACCATACGGTCCAACACTGGCAAACACCGACCTGAAGGAAGCGCATCTTGATCAAGATCAACGTCAATCGCAAAGACCACTCACTCGACATCGAACCCGAGATGCCGCTGCTGTGGGCCGTGCGTGAACAGCTCAACCTCACCGGCACCAAATTCGGCTGCGGCATCGCGCAATGCGGCAGCTGCACGGTGCTGGTGGACGGCGCGCCGGTGCGCTCGTGCGCGTACCCGGTGTCGGCCGCCGTGGGCCGCAAAGTGGTGACGATCGAAGGCCTGTCGGCCAATGCCACGCACCGGGTACAGCAGGCCTGGAAAGAGCTTGACGTGCCGCAGTGCGGCTATTGCCAGAGCGGCCAGATCCTGGCCGCCGTGGCGCTGCTGGAGCGCAAGCCCAAACCCACCGACAAAGACATCGACGATGCGATGACCAACATCTGCCGCTGCGGCACCTATGTGCGCATCCGCGCGGCCATCCACCGTGCAGCCGGCGCGCCACGGGCGCCGGC
>JANOLY010000494.1:0-6538 GCA_031420055.1 Burkholderiales bacterium
TCGCGCTCGTTCCAGGCAATGCTGCCGACCGCCGCGACTTGCGGCGACAGCGTGCCTTGCACCACCTCGGCCGTGCGCACGCCAAGGTTCTGCTGGATGCGCGGGCTGACCGTGACCTTGCTGCCGTCGCCGTCGCCGTCACTGTCGGCGTACACCGGCACCAGCATCATGTCCATGAACGGCGACTTGGCCGGCTTGTCGAACTTGTTCCCCGGCACCATGGGGTCGTGGTAGTAGAGGATCTTCTTGCCGGTGGCCGGGTCGACTTCACCCGCCTTGATGCCTGTGGCGATGTGACGACGGGTCGCTTCTTCACCCTGGGCGATGCTTTGCGCAGAGGCTTGCGCCCGCGCAGCGGCTGCCGTCGCACCCATGCCAGTCGCGCTGGCCGGCGTCGCAGCCATACCCATGCCTCGGTTCATGCCGAGTGCATACAGGCCGTAGCCGCCAGCACCGAGCACGCCCGCCGCGACCAAGCCCACCAAAAGGAGTTTTGATTTCATCGTTGTGGCTCCCGTTGCTCGACCGAGGCTGTCGGGTGGTCGGCCCTGGTCGGCTGGTGCCCGGTCGGAATCAAGTATTCGAGCCGAGCCCAGAGGCCGGCGGTCTCCATCTCCAGACGCAGCCGCTCTACGAGGATGTCGATTTCATTGCGCCGCGCTTCCAGCACGGCGGCAAGCACTCCGCCGCCACCACGGTAGGCGGCAACGGACGCACGGGTGCGCTCGCCGGCGAGCGGGATCAATGCGCTGTCGTACTGCATCAGCCGCTCCCGGTTGCCTTGCCACTGCTGCAACCAGCTGCGCGTTTGCGCGACGAGCTCGCGCAGGGCTTCCTCGCGCTGGGCGCGAAGCTGCTCGGCCAGCGCCAGCCGGGCCGAGACCTCCCGATCCTGCCGGTTCAACTGGTCCCATTGCAGCGGGATCGACACGTTGACTGACACCATGTTCGAGTAAGCCGAGCCTCGTTGGCTATACATCAGCTCCACGCTCCAGTCGGAGCGCTGGTTGCTCTGCGCGATCTCGGTCTCGGCGCGCGCCACGGTCTCTTGACTGGCCATCAGCGCGATCTGCGGGTGGTGCTGCAGATGGGCTTCAAGATCGCCGGCGTCCAGGCTCGCGGCTCCCATGCCCGTGGGCACTGCGAGGGCCCGCTCGGCATCGACCCCGACCCATCGCGTCAGCCGCGTCCTGGCCATCGCGACCTGAAGATCGGTGTGGCGGAGGCGGTCGTCGATCTGCGCGACAGCTGATCGTGCGGCAAACAAATCGGCCTGCGAGCCACGCCCGCCGCGGTACGCTGCTTCAGCCGCCTCGATCTGCAACGTGGTCTCGGTGCGTTGCAAGCGCAGCAGATCGCGCATGCGCTCCTGGTAGTGGCGATCCAGCCAGGCGATAGCGGTGTCGCGCCGCAGATCGGCCAATGCCACGGCACGGCCGGCTTGCGCCACCTCGGCCTCGCGGTCGTAGCGCGCGGCGCGCGCCTTGCGTTTGTCGTCGCGCGTGAATTCCTGCATCACACTGACCGAGCGCATGGTCATGAAGTCACGTGTCAGGCTGAAGCGATCGGCGCTGTTGATCGGCAGGTTGTTGATGCCCGCCTTCAGCGTCGGATCGGGCAGCTGCCCGGCCGCCGAAGACAGCTCCCTCGCTGCGGCCGTTGCGGCCTCCTGGGCCGGCAGTTGACGTGACCTGCCTGCTGCCAAGCGAAGGGCCTCGTCGAGGGACAGCGTTTGCTGGGCGCAGGCCGGCACGCCCAAGACGGCAGCGCACAGGCCGAGCACCGGTACCCCGCGTTGAAGTGACCACCAAGCGCGCGGTGCATGGCGTGATGAAGCATTGAACATGGAATCTCCGGACGACGAGTGGGTGGCTTCGTGTCGGTCTCGTTCGACGGCCGCAGGCGATGCCTTGCAGGCGCAGACGAACTCGACCGTTGCACCGAGGCGACCATCGGGGTCGTCGGTGCAGCGCGGTCCGGGGGATCAGATTCGGTAAACGCAGTGCAGCACGGTGTGCGGCGGTGAGGCCGCAACCAGCGCACTCAGCGTGGCCGCCGCAGGGCGCGACGGCGGTGGCGTCTCAGGCACCAGCCGGGTGGCATACAACGCAGTTAGCACGGCCACCGGCACGACCAGCTTACAGGCGTGATCGCTTTGCTGGCCGTACTTGCAATGCTCGGCGCAAAGATTGGCCGATGCCCGGTCCATCGCGCCGGCCATGTCGTCGCAGTTGGCCATCTGCGCGGTCATGGTCATCGGGGTCACGCCTGCGTCGCGTCGTTGCATGTCGCCCGTCACCGCCGACGCAAGGCCCGGGCACGCATACGCGGCAATCGCCATCTGCGCGAAAAACAGCACGCCCACCAAGCAGCGAGCCACCGTCCGCACCATGTGGCGCGTCATGCCGAGGCCCCTTGAGGCACCGACCCCTGACCGGCACTATCTGCGTCGGCAAAGGTCGAGTTGGCATCTGAGAGTCGTTCGATCATGGTTCAGGGCTTCAAGGCTTTAGAAGTCGAACTGTCACCTCCTATCCATTCTAGGCCGCAGGCAATGGCCACCGTCTCGTCACGCAGCGCGGCAACGGTGTCGGCGTCAACCAGGTCACGGCAGACGACACAGCCGTCGCGCTGGTAGTCGCTGGCCAGGCTCATGCGGACGCGATCCAGGCCGCGCCGGGCGGCAGATGCAGCACACGGCCAGCGCACCGCGCGCCGTTGAGCGCCAGCAGTTCGGTGCCCACTGACACCGCATCGGCCAGCCCATGGGTGGCGGCTTGGCTGCCCAGGTTGAAGGCCGCCAGCACCGCGTCGCCTTCGCCTTCGTACACGCGGCGCAGCACCAGCAGGCTGGCGTCGGCGAACAAGGTCTCGAAACTGCCGAGTCGCAGCGCCGGGTGCGCGCGCCGCAGGGCCAGCATGCGCCGCGTCAGGTGCAGCGTGGAGCCGGGGTCGGCCAGCTGCCGCTCGACAGCCAGCGCGCGGTGCGCGGCGTCTGAGGGCAGCCAGGGCTACCCGCTGGTGAAACCACCGGTGCGGTCGCCGGCCTGCCAGGGCATGGGCGTGCGGCAGCCGTCGCGGCCCTTTTCGCGCGGCCAATGGGCACGGCCGAAGGGGTCTTGCAGGTTTTCGAAGTTGACCTCGCTTTGCGGCAGGCCGAGTTCTTCGCCCTGGTACAAGAACACCGTGCCACGCAGGCAGGCCAGCAGTGCGATGAACTGCTGCGCCCGCGCCGCGTCGCCCAGGGCCCAGCGTGTGGCCACACGGGTGGCGTCGTGGTTGGACAGCGCACAGGACGGCCAGGCCGTGGCGCCAAGGCCTTGCTGCCAGGGCACCATCATGTCGGCCAACTGCTGCGGCGTGGGCTGCGCGCCCAGCAGCAAGAACGAGTAGGCGGTGTGCAGCCGGTCGCTGCCACGGGTGTATTCGATCATGCGTTCCAGGCTGTGCTGCGAGCCGATCTCGGCCACCGCCATGCGCGCGTCGCAGCTGTCCAGCATCGCCCGCACACGTTCGTGGAACAGCACCGTCTCGGGCTGGCAGACGTTGTGCAGGTGCTGCTGCATCGCCGCGCTGTGGAAGCTCAGGTCCGGCATCTGCGGCAAGAAGTTGTGCAAGTAGTACTGCCGCCGCTGCGAGTCCCAGGTCCAGGTGGCGCAGCCCATCCAGCTTTGCCAGTTGCTGGGCGGCGCGCCGTCGGGCTTGGCGTCGGCCCACACGTACCAATCGGCTTTGGCGTTGTCGCGGCTGCTGCGGCTCTCGGCAAACCACGGGTGCTCGATGGCCGTGTGCGACCAGACCTGGTCGATGATCACCTTGAGATTCAGCGCCTGCGCGCGTGCCACCAGCGCGTCGAAATCGGCCAGGCCTGCGGCTTTGCGACCCTGTCGCACTTCAACCACCAGTTCAAGCTGCGCACGGGCTTGTCGCCGCGGGAGTTCAGGCGCAGTGCATGACGCGGCAGCGGCCTGGCGGGTGCGCCACCCCGGTGCCGAGAAGCCGGCCCGCTGCTGTCGTTTAGGTCGCGCTCGACAGGCTGCGCGCGCAGGTCGCCATGGTTTGCGCTGCACCGACCAAGTCCGCGACGGCGTCATGCGCCGCATTCAGCGCGTCAACCAGATCCTGCGGCTCACGAACGTATTCATGCACCATGCGATTGCGCAGCAAGCGAAGTTCGGCCCAGTCGGAAGCTGACCGCACCCAGCCAAGACGTTCGGCGCGGTTGAGGTTGTCCAGCACCGTGCCCACGGGCTCCAGCGATGCCTCGAGCAAGCGCGGCAACAACGCAGCACCCAGTGTGTCTTGCAAGCGGCCGAACCGGGCGACAAAGGCATCGACGCGCTCTGCCAGATCAGGGTCGCCTGGCAGGCTCGCCACCGTGGCGAGCCCGAATGCGCTGCTGAACAGACGGCCGTCGGTCTGGCTCAGGTACTGCGCCTCACGCTCTACCACGTCGGCCAGGAAACGCAGGCGCTCGCTGGCGCCGGCAACCGCGTTCATACCTGGACACCGCTTTCGCGAGCGACGCGGTGTAGCGGGCTGTCCTGCAGGTTGGGCGCGGCGATGAGCACGTCGATGCGTCTGTCGCCCAAGACCTGTTGCAAGCGGGCGCCTATGCGCGCAGACATCAGAACCGCACTGTCCACCGGTGCGGCAAGTTCGACCAGCAGGTCGATGTCGCCACCCCGCGCGCTGTCGTCTGCGCGCGACCCGAACAAGCGCACGGTGGCCGAAGCACCCGCGACGGCCCGCACCGTATCGCGTATCGCGGCAAGTTCGGCTGGGGTCAGACGCATGAATTCAGTATAGGCGGCAGCGGTTGATGATCTGCGGCTTGCCTGCTGCTGCGGCGTGTGGACCGGCGCTGCCCAAGTGCGGGCTGCCACCCAGGGCACCGGCGCCGACCTGTCCTAACCGCTGCGGCCCATGAGAAGGATGGCTGACATGGGCGCAGAATATCGGCCTGCCCCTGCCCCCTGCCTCCTGCCCTCTGCCCAGCCGCACCCACCATGCTCGACCACCTTGAATCCCGCGCCCGCCACGCCGCCACCAGCCTGCCCAGCAGCACCCTGCACTGGGCCGTGCGCGCGGTGCACGAAGAATCTGAACAGCTCAGCGTGCGCGACGACGTGAGCGAGCCGCCCAGCCGCGCGCTGGACGACGGCGCGATGGTCACCGTCATCGACGGTGGCCAGGGCTTTGCGGCCACGTCCGACCTGTCCGCGGCCGGCCTGGCAGCGGCCTTCGCGCGCGCCCACACCCTGGCGCGTGCCGGGGCGGGGCGCACGGTGGTGGACCACGCGCGGGTCGAACGTTCTGCCGCGCGCGGCCAGTACGCCAGCGCGGTTGAACGATCAGCCACCACGACCACGCTGCCCGAGCGGCTGGGCTGGCTGCGTGACGTTTGCGCCGCAGCCGGCGCGGGCGATGCACGCATCGTCGACCGCCACGCCACGCTGTGGAACGTGCGCAGCCAGCAACTGCACATCAGCAGCGACGGCGGCCACACCGAACAGCAGTGGGAATTCACCACGCCCTCGGTCACCGCCACGGCACATGCCGGCGGCGTGACGCAGGTGCGCTCCAGCGGCGGCCAGTACAACGGCTTTTGCCAGCAAGGCGGCATCGAGGTGCTGGAACGCGCCGGCTTTCGCACGCAAGAGGGCCCGCGCGTGGCGCGCGAGGTGCTGGAACTGGTGGGTGCCGCGCCCTGCCCCAGCGGCGCCATGGACATCATCCTGATGCCCGACCAGATGACGCTGCAGATCCACGAAAGCATAGGCCACCCACTGGAGCTGGACCGCATCCTGGGCGACGAGCGCAACTTCGCCGGCACCAGCTTTGTCACCATGGACATGTTTGGCCACTACCAGTACGGCAGCACTTTGCTCAACGTCAGCTACGACCCCGGCCATGCACATGAATTCGCCGGTTTTGCTTTCGACGACGAAGGCACGCCCGCGCAGCGCGCCCTGCTCATCGAACGCGGCCGCCTGGTGCGGCCGCTGGGCGGCACGCTGTCGCAAGCACGTGCACGCGCACTGGGCTTTGAGCTGGGTGCGGTGGCCACGACGCGGTCAGCCGGCTGGAACCGCGCGCCGATAGACCGCATGAGCAACCTCAACGTCGAGCCCGGCGACCAGACGCTGGCGCAGATGATCGCGGCCACCGAGCTGGGCATCGTCATGCACACCAACTGCTCGTGGAGCATCGACGACTCGCGCAACAAGTTCCAGTTTGGCTGCGAATACGCGCGCATGGTGCGCGGCGGCCAGTTGGCCGAGGTCGTGCGCAACCCCAATTACCGCGGCGTCAGCGCGACCTTTTGGCGTTCACTGGCCGGCGTGGGCCGCGCCGACACCGTGGTGGTGGGCGGCACGCCGTTCTGCGGCAAGGGCGAGCCCTCGCAGGTGATTCGCGTCGGGCATGCGTCGCCCCCTTGTCGCTTCACCGCGGTGGACGTGTTCGGGGGTGCAGCATGAGTGGCATGAACACAGGCGGCGCCTATCTTGAACCGGGCGCGTTCGACGCCTTGGCC
>JANOLY010000495.1:0-2063 GCA_031420055.1 Burkholderiales bacterium
CTTTGCCGGCGACCTGCCGCTGAGCGCCTTCTCGATGCTGCTGGCAGGCCAGACCTACACCCTGGCCAGTGCCGACGCCGCGCCGGTGGCGGTCTACTTCGACGGCACTTTTCTCGGCCTGTCGTACATCGACGCCGACGCCGCCAACCCCTTGCTGCGCCCCTTCGTGGCCCTGGTGCCGGGCTTCGTGAGCCTGGGCGACGCGTACCTCAGCTACGACCAGAGCAGCGACCCCGGCGCCGGCCTGGCCGGCTTCGGCAGCTTCAGCGTGGCCGTGGTGCCCGAGCCCGCGGCGCTGCTGTTGATGCTGGCCGGCCTGGGCCTGGTGGGCGGCGTGGCCGCACGCTCGCGCCGCGTGGCGGCTCAAGCCGAGCGATAGGCCCGCAGCCGGTCCAGGTCGAGCACGCGCACGCCGCCGTACTCGACACGTATCACGCGCGCGGTTTGCAGCGCCATCAAGGCCTGGTTGACGCGCTGGCGTGACATGCCCACCAGGTAGCCCAGCTCCTGCTGCGTGATGCGCAGCAACTCGCCCACACCGGGGTACAGCACCGGGTGGAACAGTGCCGCCAGGTTGCGCGCCACGCGCTCGTCGGGGTGGGTCAGGCGGTCGATCTCGCGCGCGCCTATGAACTGGCCCAGGCGTTCGTTGAGCTGCATCATCACAAAGCGGTTGAAGGCGATGCTGCGGTCCAGCAGCCACTGGAAGGTCTCGGCCGTGATGCCGGCCACCACGCTCTTGCGCAGGGCCTGGATGTTGTAGCGGTAGGTCTCGTTCTTCAGCACCGTGCCCTCGCCGAACCAGCCGCCCGAAGGCACGCCGGTGAAAGTGATGGGCATGCCGGCGCCACTGCGGGTGACGTTGTCGCTGCTCATCTTGAGCAAGCCGTCGATGACGCCGAACCACGACTTCACGGGCCGCCCGACCCGGCACACCAGCTCACCCGGCGCCACCACCACCACCCGCAGGTCCTGCACCACACGCTCGCGCTCGGCGGCGTCCAGATGCTGCAACCAGGGGATGCGCTGAAACTCGTCGGGCGTGGCCGGGCGTGAACGCGAGGGCTGCACCGCGGCAGCGCGCGATGTCGACGGGAAGGGCGAACGGGCCATGGTGCGGCGTACGGGAAATACCCCTTGGTACTGACCCTAGGATTGTCGTCACAACGACAACCCGGCGTCAAAGTGTTGCCCAGAATCGTCTTTGTGTTGCACAGCGGCCCAGACCGCCCCGCCACGCCCCTGTCCGGAGACAAATGGTGCCGACGACGTTTCCCCGCCTGATGCTGAACCATGCCGCCGCGCGCCCCCAGGCTGCTGCGCTGCGTGAAAAGGTCTTCGGCATCTGGCAGACCACCACCTGGGCGCAGTTGGCGTTGCTGATGCGCCAGCTGGCCTGTGGCCTGCATGCCGCCGGGTTGCAGCGCGGCGACCATGTGGTGGTGGTCGGCGAGAACCGGCCGCGCCTGTACGCCGCCATGCTGGCGGTGCAGTCGCTGGGTGGCGTGCCCGTGCCGCTGTACCAGGACGCCGCAGCGCCCGAGTACGCTTTCCCGATCCAGAACGCCGAGGTGGGCTTTGCCATCGTCGAAGACCAGGAGCAGGTCGACAAGCTGCTGGAGCTGCGCGCTAACGGGCCGCTGCTGCGCCGCGTCTGGTACGACGACCCGCGCGGCCTGCGCAGCTACGCAGAGCCGGGGCTGGACTCGATCGACGCGCTGGTGGCCGCAGGCCAGGCGCACGACACGGCCCAGCCGCAGTGGTTCGACAGCGAAGTTGCGCGCTGCCAACCTGGTGATGTGGCCGCCATGTTCTTCACCAGCGGCACCACCGGCAACCCCAAGGGCGTGGTGCACACCCACCACTCGCTGCTGGACCGCGCCCTGGCCGGCCAACGCTTCGACAAGCTGACGGCCGACGAGGAAGTGCTGGCCTACATGCCGCTGGCCTGGATCGGCCAGAACATCTTCAGCTACGCGCAGTGGCTGGCCTGCGGCTACGTGGTCAACTGTCCCGAGAGCGCGGCCACGGTGATGATCGACCTCAAGGAGATCGGTCCCAGC
>JANOLY010000496.1:0-5852 GCA_031420055.1 Burkholderiales bacterium
GGCACGGCGCTGGCCTACGTGCAGCGGCTGGCCGAGCAGGGCCGCACCGCCAGGCTGTTGCCCGACCCGGCCTTCGGCGGCCAGGCCGTGGTGCTGGACGCCCCCTGCCCGGTACCGCAACTGCCCGGCTTTGCCGAAGGCGAGGTGTCGGTGCAAGACGCCTCGGCCCAACGCGCCGCACCGCTGCTGCTGGGCCCCTTGCTGGGCGACACCGCGGGGCTGCCGGCCGGCGCGCGGGTGCTGGACGCCTGCGCCGCACCTGGCGGCAAGACCGCCCACCTGCTGGAGCGCGCCCCGCTGGACCTGCTGGCGCTGGACAGCGACCCGCTGCGCCTGGCCCTGGTGCAGGAGACGCTGAACCGGCTGCGCTTGCAGTCCGAGACACACGCCAACACGCTAGCCGGTTCGCGGGTGGAGCTGCGTGCCGGCGACGCCCGCCTGCCCGCCACCTGGTGGGACGGCCGGCCCTTCGACGCCATCTTGCTGGACGCCCCCTGCACGGCCTCGGGCATCGTGCGCCGCCACCCCGACGTTCGCTGGCTGCGCCGCGCTGACGACGTCGGCGCCCTGGCGCGCGTCCAGGCCGAGTTGCTGGCCGCGCTGTGGCCGCTGCTCAAGCCCGGCGGGCGGCTGCTGTACGCCACTTGTTCGGTCTTCAAGGCCGAGGGCCAGGGCCAGATCGACGCATTTTTGCAACGCCTGCCCCCAGGCTCGGGGCGGCCGCAGCCCCACTCCCCGGGCCACCTGCTGCCCAGCCCCGACAATCAAGCGGCCGACGTGACAGGCCGCCCCGCGACCGTCCACGACGGCTTTTTCTACGCCCTGATCCAGAAAACCTGACCCGCGCCCCACAACTCCACACCAGGCACCTGCTGCTGGTCCGCCGACGCTACCTGCAGGGCCTGGTGCTTCTGTGGCTGCTGTCGTGGCTGGGTGCCGGCACCGCGCAGGCCCAGGGCGTGGAACTCGCCAGCCTGGCCACCAGCCGGCAGGACGGCGCGCTGACGCTGGACTTCGCGGTCCGGGTCACGTTGACCAAGTCGGTGGAAGATGCCTTGCAGCGCGGCGTGCCCATCTACTTCGTGGCCCAGGCCGAGCTCAGGCGCAGCCGCTGGTACTGGCGCGACGAGCGTGTGGCCCGGGTCACAAGATCCTGGCGCGTGGCCTACCAGCCGCTGACGGGCACCTGGCGGGTTGGCCTGGGCGGCCTGCATCAGACCCTGGGCTCGTTGGCCGATGCGCTGAACGCGGCCTCGCGCAGCGCCAGCTGGCGCCTTGCCGAACTCAACCAGCTCGACCCCGACAGCCGCTACACCGTGGACTTCAGCTACCGGCTGGACACCGCCCAGCTGCCCGGGCCAATGCAGTTCGGCCTGGTCGGGCAGAGCGACTGGGCGCTGAGCGTGGAGCGCGTGTTGCGCGTGGACTGACGCGAGCTTGTGAGCACCTCCACCGCCGCGCGCTGGACCTGGATCGTCTCCACCGTGGCGGCCACGGGCGCGGTGCTGGTGCTGGCCTTTGTGCTGTCGCTCAGCACCAAGGGCGGTGGCTTTTACGAGCGCCACTTCGTCTGGCTGTTCTGGGTCAACGTGGCCGTGGCCGGCCTGCTGGTGCTGGTCATCGGCCTGGCCGCGCTGCGCCTGGCCGTGCGCGTGCGCCGTGGCAAGTTCGGCAGCCGGCTGCTCATCAAGCTGGTGGGCATCTTCACCGTCGTGGGCTTGTTGCCCGGGCTGGTGATCTACACCGTGTCGTACCAGTTTGTCTCGCGCAGCATCGAAGCCTGGTTCGACGTGCGGGTGGCCGGTGCGCTCGACTCTGGCCTGGCCCTGGGCAAGAACACGCTGGATACCTTGAAGCAGGAACTGGGCAGCAAGACCCGGGTGGCCGCCGAACGCCTGGTCGAACGCGACGGCGCACCGCTGCCGCTGACGCTGGAGCGACTGCGCGAACAACTCGGCGCCAGCGAGGTCACCGTGCTGGGCCCCGTGGGCCAGGTCCTGGTCATGGCGGGCGGCACGGCGGGCACGGGCCCGCCCGAACGGCCTGCGGCTGCGCTGCTGCACCAGGCGCGGCTCGGCGGACAGGCCAGCCAAGTCGACGGGCTGGACGACGAGTCACTCGCGCCGGGCGGCGCGGGCGCCAGCGTGCGCGCGCTGGCCAGGCTGCCACGCAGCCTGGTCACCCTGACGGGCGGTGAGGACCGCTTCTTGATGGTCGTGCAGCCATTGCCGCGCTCGCTGGCGCTGAACGCCCTGGCCGTGCAGGCCGCGTACAGCGAATACCAGCAGCGGGCGTTGGCCCGCGACAGCCTGCGCCGCATGTACGTGGGCACGCTGACGCTGGCGCTGATCCTGGCCGTGTTTGCGTCCGTGCTGCTGGCCGCTGTGCTGGGCAACCAGCTGGCGCGCCCGCTGCTGTTGCTGGCCGACGGCGTGCGCCAGGTGGCGGCCGGCGACCTCACGGCCAAGCCGGTGTTTGCCTCGGGCGACGAGCTGGGTGGCCTGACGCGGTCGTTTGCCGACATGACGGCCCAGGTGTCGGACGCGCGCGAACAGGTGCAGCGTGGCGTGCAGCAGCTGGAGACGGCCCGCACGCGGCTGCAGACCATCCTGGACACGCTCAGCGCCGGTGTCATCGTGTTCGACCACGACGGCCGCATCGACACCGTCAACCCCGGCGCCACGCGCATCCTGCAGCGCCCGATGTCGGCCTGGCGCGGGCGCAGGCTGTCGGAACTGCCCGAACTGGAAACCCTGTCGCAAAGTGTCGAGCAGCACTTCGAGTTGTTGGCCACCAGCCCCGAAGCCGGCGAGCGCGACCAGTGGCAGGACTCGTACGAGCTGGCGCGCGGCGATGGCACCCAGTTGACCCTGCTGGTGCGCGGCGCCACGCTGTCCGACGACCTGGCTGCCGCGACTGCCGGCCCGCAGCAGGCACGGCTGCTGGTGTTTGACGACATCAGCGAGGTCGTCTCGGCCCAGCGCTCGGCCGCCTGGGCCGAGGTGGCGCGGCGGCTGGCCCACGAGATCAAGAACCCGCTCACGCCCATCCAGCTGTCGGCCGAGCGGCTGCGCTACAAGCTGGAATCCCGCCTGGAAGGCGCCGACCAGTCGCTGCTGCTGCGCTCCGTGGCCACCATCGTCAACCAGGTGCAGGCGATGCAAAAACTCGTCAACGAGTTCCGCGACTACGCCCGCCTTCCTGCGGCCCAGCTGAAGCCGCTGGACCTGAACACGCTGGCCCTGGAGGTGCTGGCCCTGTACGGCCAGGCCACCGACAGCGGGCTGCTGCAAGCCCGCCCGGCACCGGACCTGCCGCGCGTCATGGGTGACGCCACCCAGCTGCGCCAGGTGATCCACAACCTGGTGCAAAACGCGCTTGACGCCGTGCAGGGACGACCCGGGGCGCGGGTGGAGCTTCGCACCTCGGCCGCCCGAGGCGAGCAAGGCGAGTTGCTGGCCGTGCGCCTGGCCGTCGTTGACAACGGCCCGGGCTTTGCCGACAAGGTGCTCAAGCGGGCGTTCGAGCCCTACGTCACCACCAAGACCAAAGGCACCGGCCTGGGCCTGGCGGTGGTGAAGAAGATCGCCGACGAACACGGCGCCCGCTTGCGGGTGGCCAACCTCCATGAAGGCCAGGCGCAAGAAGGCCCGGTGACAGGCGCCCGCGTTTCGTTATCATTTTCGACTTTCGCCCCCTTGTCCGGCAGCATCGACGAACCGGACACCGCTGGCCCGACACCGACCGTCCGGTGACACAACGCAGGCGCACCAAGCCCCCCCCGAATGGCAACCATCCTGGTAGTGGACGACGAGCTCGGTATCCGTGCCCTGCTCTCAGAGATCCTCACGGACGAGGGGCACACCGTCGAACTGGCGGAGAACGCCGCCCAGGCGCGCAGCGTGCGCGAATCGCTTCGGCTGGACCTGGTGCTGCTGGACATCTGGATGCCCGATGTCGACGGCGTCACCTTGCTCAAGGAATGGTCCTCGGGCGGTCAGCTGTCCATGCCCGTCATCATGATGAGCGGCCACGGCACCATAGACACCGCCGTCGAGGCCACCAAGTTCGGCGCCAGCGCCTTTCTGGAAAAACCCATCACCTTGCAGAAACTGCTGCGTGCGGTCGAGCAGGCGTTGGTCAAACCCACCTCGGGCCCACGCGGCGCGGCGCTATCCTGGCGCGGCGACATCGCAACAGGGGGCGACACACCACAGGCCGCCCCCCTGACGCAGCAGCACGCCCCGCCGCCTGTCAACGGCCCGCAGGCCCAGCAGAGCTTCGACCTGGACCGCCCGCTGCGCGAAGCGCGCGACGCCTTCGAAAAGAGCTACTTCGAGTTCCACCTGGTCAAGGAAGGCGGCTCGATGACCCGCGTGGCCGAAAAGACGGGCCTGGAGCGCACCCACCTGTACCGCAAGCTCAAGCAACTGGGCGTGGACCTCACCCGCAACAAGCGCGGCGTGTCTTGAAGCGGGGCGCCCGAGCCCTGCAGGCGCCACGGGTAGCCTGTCTATAATCCTGGGTTCTCGTGGCCTGGTAGCTCAGTTGGTAGAGCAGCGGATTGAAAATCCGCGTGTCGGTGGTTCGATTCCGCCCCAGGCCACCATAAGAATCAACGACTTAGCCCAGCCCACCCGGTTGGGCTTTGTTGTTTCTGGGGTCCGTGTAGGGGCTGTGTAGGGGCGGCGGGCAGTTTCCGGTCCCAGAAACGACGAACCCGGCGCATCTGCCGGGCCTGTCTTCGCACCCCAAGTGGCGCAACCGAAAAAGGGAACGCCAAGGGGTGATGGCGCTCGACCTATCCTGCGCCTAGATTTGCATTGGGCCGGGAACGTGGCAGCCGTCCGGAAGGCGCGCCAGCCGCACACGTCGAAACGTGGCGCGATAAGCCCGGCCCATCCAAAGGGTTACAGACTGGTCGCAGTAAGCCAGCCAAGAGGAAACAACTCGTCCCCCGACTGTGGGGATAGACAAGACTGCGCGGCAACCTGAGCATCGTCCAAACGATAGGGAGAGCAGAGTGCTGAACTGGACCCGCCGAGCGACATGCCCGCTGCTTTTTGTGCTGGCATGTATCCCGATGGGGGTCGCAGCGGCGCCCACCACCCTTACCGGCGCCGACTTGCTGACGACGCCAGAGGCAACGTTCCCCAGCATGCAGCCGAAGCTATCTGGCACGTCGCTCATCTTTGAATGGGGCAAGTCCCACGGCCCGCCACGCATGAATCTCGTTCGATTCCAGGTCAACTCGGGCGGCTCGGTTCCTCAATCCGGCGATGCCACCATCAGCGCAACGTGGAACGTCACCCGACTCCCCTGCATTGGCTTCTGTGCGGCTGGGGACGACGGGACTACCGCCTCCGACTGGGACCCGACCTTCTATTTAAGTGACGGTGCCACGATGCTCGGCTTTGGGCTGAGCGACAGTCACAACGGAATCCTGTCTGCGTTCAGCGACACAGACGGCGGGAGCACAGGCAGTGCGCCAGTGACGCACTACTACGAAGAGGAAACGGGCTTCCCAGCAATCGACGGTTCGCTGACTGTCCAGCTAGATTTCACGCTTCACGAGGTTGGTTCAACCGCACGCATCCGGTATCTTGGGCTAGACAGGTCGTGGACCTTCGCCAACACGCTGGCAAGGTCAAGCAGCCTCGCCCTGGTACTCGGACAGGACAATGACTCCGGCGAACGCACCCAAGTTAACTCGCTCGCCTTCCCGGTCGCTGGCGCAGTTCCTGAGCCTTCCACTATCGCGCTCGTAGGCTGCGCGCTGTTCGGCGCGGCGGCAACTCGCAGACGCAGACTCATAGCGAACTAGAACGTTTCCAGTACTTCGCGCTGGCTGG
>JANOLY010000497.1:0-6032 GCA_031420055.1 Burkholderiales bacterium
CAGCGCGCCGATCTGGCGGTGAAAGGCCTTGTGCGGCAGCGTCAGCCGGGCCGGCTGGCCGGCCTTTTCGAGCACCCGGTTCCAGCGCCCGACGCCGGCCACGCTGTCGCGGATGAAGTCGTCGCGCAGCACCTCGTTCAGCGCGTTGAGCATGGGCACCGGCGTCAGGGCGAGCTGCCCGCCCACCACCTGCAGCACCGGGTAGCTCAGGCCCATGAGCCGGTGGTCGTCGTCGCGCTTGCCTTCTTCATGGCGACCCTTCAGGCCGCTGCTGTAGAAGGTGGCGGCGTTGCTGGACTGGTCGGCGCCGAAGAGGTCGATGGTGACGCTGAAGTGGAAGTTGACGTAGCGCTGCAGCGTGGGCAGATCGACCACGCCGGCGGCGCGCAGCGTGGCCACGTCGTCGGTCTGCAATTCGTTCATCACCTGCGCCGTGCGCTGGATGACGCGGCTGATGCCCGATTCGCCCACGAACATGTGGTGCGCTTCTTCGGTCAGCATGAAGCGCGTGGTGCGGGCCAGCGGGTCGAAGGCACTTTCGGCCAGGGCACTGAGCTGGAACTTGCCGTCGCGGTCGGTGAAGTAGGTGAACAGGAAGAAGCTCAGCCAGTCGGGCGTGGGCTCGTTGAAGGCGCCCAGAATGCGCGGGTGGTCGGCGTCGCCGCTGCGCCTTTGCAGCAGTGCCTGGGCTTCTTCGCGGCCGTCGCGGCCGAAGTGCTTGTGCAGCAGGTAGACCATGGCCCACAGGTGGCGCCCTTCTTCGACGTTGACCTGGAACAGGTTGCGCAGGTCGTACTGGCTGGGCGCCGTCAGCCCCAGGTGGCGCTGCTGCTCGACGCTGGCCGGCTCGGTGTCGCCTTGCGTGACGATGATGCGGCGCAGATTGGCGCGGTGCTCGCCGGGCACGTCTTGCCAGGCGTCTTCGCCCAGGTGGTCGCCGAACTGCACCTTGCGCTCGGCCTGGCCGGGGTTGAGGAAGATGCCCCAGCGGTAGTCGGGCATCTTGACGTGAGCAAACTGCGCCCAGCCCGCCGCGTCCACGCTGACCGCCGTGCGCAGGTAGACCTCAAAGCCCGGGCTGCCGGCGGGGCCCATGTCGGCCCACCAGTTCAGGAAGTCGGGCTGCCACTGCTCCAGCGCACGCTGCAGCGCGCGGTCGTCTTGCAGGCCGACGTTGTTGGGGATCTTCTGGCTGTAGTCGATGGTCATGGCGGCATCCGTTCAGGTGCGGGTCCAGTCGAAGCCGGCTTTTTCGCCCGTGCCGTAGACCTTGAGCGCGCCGCGCTCGCCGACGGCGTTGGGGCGCTGGAAGATCCAGTTCTGCCAGGCCGTCAGGCGGCCGAAGACCCGCGTGGCGAGGTTCTCGGGGCCGCTGAAACGCAGGTTGGCCTCCAGGCCCGTGAGTGCGTCGGGCGACATCGCCACGCGCTCTTCCACGGCGATGCGCAGCTCGTCGGCCCAGTCGATGTCGTCGGGCGCGCAGGTCACGAGGCCCAGCGCCAGCGCTTGTTCGGCGTTCAAAGGCTGGCCCATCACGTCGCGCACGGCTTGCATCGGTGCGGCCTCGTCGTGAAAGCGGCGCGCCAGCCGCGACTGCCCGCTGGCCATGGGGTACAGCAGCGCGTTGGCGGCGCTGACGCTGAGCGTGGGCGCGCCGGCCGGATCGTCGGGCAAGGCCAGGTGATAGATGCGGTCGCAGGCCAGCGCCAACTCGAACAGCGTGCCGGCAAAACACGAGCCGGGTGTGATGCAGGCAAACAAGCTGCGCGAACTCACGTCCAGCCGGCCGAAGCAGCGGCGCAATGAGCCAATGGTCTGGCGCACCACGCCGTGTTGGCGGTGCGCCAGCAGCAGCTCGTCCAGCGCCAGCAGCGCCGGTGTCGCGGTGGCGTCGCCCTGGGTGTACAGCAGCCAGGTGCCGATGAGCGGCTGGTTGCTGCGCATCCACAGGATGGCGTCGTCGAGTTCGCGCGCCAGTTGCAGCGGGTACCAGGCGGCGCCTGCGGCTTCGATGGCGGCCAGGTCGGTGGGCTGTGCGCCTTGCGGGCCGCGCACGGTCCAGCTGGCCGTGCGGCGCGCGTGTTCGATGTCCACCTGCACCAGGCCGTAGCGCAGCCCATCGGCGCTGATCTGGCGCTGCAAGGGCAGCAGCGGCACGGCGGGCACGCCCACACTGCGGTCGCTGCTGGCGGCCAGCGCCTGCGCGTGGGCCTGCACCGCCTGGGCGAACAGGGCCGGCTTGGCCAGGTGGTCGACCAGCCGCCAGTCGAGCGCCTTCTGGCCGCGCACGCCTTCTGCGCTGGTGCAGAACAGGTCGGCCAGGTCGTGGCGCACGCGGCGCTTGTCGGTCAGCCGCGTCAGCCCGCCGGTGCCGGGCAACACGCCCAGCAGGGCCACCTCGGGCAAGCTGACGGCACTGCTGCGGTCGTCGACCAGAACGATCTGATCGCAGGCCAGCGCCAGTTCATAGCCGCCGCCAGCACAGGCGCCATTGACGGCGGCCAGAAAGTGCAGCCCGTCGTGGCGCGAGGAATCTTCCAGGCCATTGCGCGTTTCGTTGGTGAACTTGCAGAAATTCACCTTCCAGGCGTGGCTGCTCAGGCCCAGCATGAAGATGTTGGCGCCCGAACAGAACACCCGCTCGCGCGCGCTGGTCAGCACCACGCAGCGCACGCCGGGGTGTTCGAAGCGGATGCGGTTGACGGCATCGGCCAGCTCGATGTCCACGCCCAGGTCGTAGCTGTTGAGCTTGAGCTTGTAGCCCGGCGCGATGCCGGCGTTTTCATCGACGCCCAGGGCCAGCGTGGCCACCGCGCCGTCGACTTGCAGCGTCCAGTGGCGGTAGCGCGTCGGGTCGGTCTGGTAGTCGACAGGCGGGGCGGTGTTCATGGGCGAGTCGGGCATCGGGCAGGCCCGTTCAGGGGATCGGGGCTGGGGCCAAGGCTGCTGCGGTGGGCGGCATCATAGTGCGTTGAATGCTGCGCCATTGGCATCATGCTGCAGCTGGCAGAACGGCGGTGTGGGTCGGCTGTTGCCGGGCCCGCCGCACGCCCGCCCGCAACAGCGCGAAGCTGCCGTCCAGCGACTGCGCGCTGGTGTTGACGTGTACCGCGGCGCGCGAGTAAGCCGGGCTGCGCTCGGCCAGGATGCGGCGCAGGTCGCCCATGGCCTCGGCGCTGGCGGCCATGGGGCGCAGGTCGCCTTGGGCCACGACACGCTGCATGTGGTCTTCGGGGCTGGCCTGCAGCCAGACGGTGGTGAAACGCGCCAGCAGCAGCGCGTAGCTGTCGTCGTCACTGACCAAACCGCCGGGGGTGGCGAGCACCAGATCACCTTCACAAGTGAGCGCATGCTCCAGCGTCTGGCGTTGATAGCGTTGGTAGCCGGCCTGGCCGTACAGCGCCAGAATCTCCGGCACGGCGCAACCGGCGAGCTGCTCGATCTGCTTGGTCAGCTCGACAAAAGGCGCGCCCAGCGCGGTGGCCAGCAGCCGGCCCAGGGTCGATTTGCCGGCTCCACGCAGCCCCACCAGCGCCACCCGCAAGCGCTGCGGTGCGTGTGCGTCGCTGCCCAAGAGCTCGCCCAGCCCACACTTCAAGGCCTGCGACACCTGCAACAACACCAGGATGGAGGCGTTGCCGACGCCGGTTTCCAGACTGGCCAGGTGCCTTTGCGACACCCCCGCGGCCTGCGCCAGCGCCTTGCGCGTCAGCCCGCGATGGCTGCGCTGCGCCCGCACACGTTCACCCAGTGCCACCAAAAAGGTGTGTTTGCCCAGCGCTGGGGCACGGCGCGGCGGCACGGGCAGGGCGGTGTGGGTTGTTTCCATCTTGCGGCTAGAGGCACCATACTGCATCATCCCGGCCAAGGCAAGCCGCACCGGCGGGCCACCTGCTGGCCCTGTGCGCCGCCCCATGACTGCTGCTGTCGAGTTCGTCGAGATCGTGCACTTGCAGCACCGCCTGCGCATCGAACACCAGTCGCTGGGGGCTGAACAAGCGGGCGCGCCGCTGATTGTTTTTCTGCACGAAGGCCTGGGCTCGCTGTCGATGTGGCGCGACTTTCCGGCCCGCGTTTGCCAGGCCGCGCGCTGCCGCGGGCTGGTGTATTCGCGCCCCGGTTACGGCCGTTCCTCGCCCGACCCGGCCGGGGTGGACTGGGGCGTGGACTTCATGCACCAACAGGCGCACCAGGTGCTGCCCGCGCTGCTGGCCGCCCTGGGCGTGGACAGCCAGGCGCAACCGCCCTGGTTGCTGGGCCACAGCGACGGTGGCTCGATCGCGCTGTTGCACGCGGCCGCGTTTGCCGCTCGGGTGGCCGGCGTGGTGGTGATGGCGCCGCACATCATGGTCGAGCCGGTGTCGGTGGTGTCCATCGAAGCAGCCCGGGTGGCCTATCTACAGGGTGATTTGCGCACCGGCCTGGCCCGTCACCACGACAACCCCGACGCCGCATTCCACGGCTGGAACCGGGTCTGGCTGAGCCCGGCCTTTCGTGACTGGTCGATCGAAGACGACATCGCCACCCTGACCTGCCCGTTGCTGGCGGTGCAAGGCGAAGGCGACGAGTACGGCACGCTGGCGCAGATCCACGGTATCCAGCGCCGCCTGCCCCACGCCGAGTTGCGGGTGCTTGCCGACTGCGGCCACTCGCCACACCGCGACCAGCCCGCGCCGCTGCTGGCGGCGATCACCGATTTCATGGCGCGCCAGCGCGGGTGACACTAGCGCCGGTGAACCCCTTCCCAGCCCCCCGCGTTCAAGCTGCCCGCCGGTATTGACATGGACTTGGCCACCTTCCTCATTCAATGCCTGAACGCGCTGCAGTACGGGCTGCTGCTGTTCTTGGTGGCGTCGGGGCTGACGCTGATCTTCGGCATCATGGGCGTCATCAACCTGGCGCACGGCAGCTTCTACATGATCGGCGCCTACATGGCCTATGCGCTGGCACCCTGGGTGGCGGCCACGCTGGGCGGGGGCTTCTTCACCACGCTGGCGCTGGGCCTGGTGCTGGCGGTGCTGCTGGGCTATGTGCTGGAGTGGGTGTTCTTCAGCTACCTGTACGAGCGCGAACACCTGCAGCAGGTGTTGATGACGTACGGCCTGATCCTGGTCTTCGAAGAACTGCGCAGCCTGCTGGTGGGCGACGACGTGCATGGCGTGCCGGTGCCGCCGCTGCTGGCCGGCACGCTGCCGCTGGGCGATGTGATGACCTACCCGGTGTACCGGCTGTTCATCTCGGGTGTGTGCCTGGTGCTGGCCCTGGGCATGTACGCCGTGCTAACGCGCACGCGGCTGGGCATGATGGTGCGCGCCGGCAGCACGGGCACGGCGGCGCGCGAGATGGTGCAGTCGATGGGGGTGGACATCAAGTTCTTGTACCGCGTGGTGTTTGCCGCCGGCGTGGCGCTGGCGGTGCTGGCCGGCATGGTGGCCGCGCCGGTGTCGTCGGTGTACCCGGGCATGGGCAGCTCGGTGCTGATCATGTGCTTTGTGGTGGTGGTCATCGGCGGCATCGGCTCGGTGCGCGGCGCGCTGCTGGCGGCCTTGCTGATCGGCGTGGTCGACACCTTTGGCAAGGTGTTGCTGCCGCAAGCCGCCGGGGTGCTGGTGTATGTGCTGATGGCGGTGATCTTGCTGTTCAAGCCCCAGGGCTTGTTCAAGACGCAATGACGACGCCGGCGCTGCTCACCGGACTGCGCTCGCCACGGGCCTTTGTGGTGCTGGCCTTCGCTGCGCTGGCGCTGTTTGGCGCCTGGGCTGGCAGCTACGGGCTGGACTTCGTGACCAAGGTGATGATCTACGCCATCTTTGCGCTCAGCCTGGAGCTGTTGGTGGGCAGCACCGGCTTGGTGTGCTTCGGTCAGGCGGCGTTTTTTGGCATCGGCGCCTACGCCGCCGTGCTGCTGCAGCCGGCCGAGGGCGCGGCCGCCGTGGCCTGGCTGCTGCCGGCCTGCGTGGCAGCGGCGGCGCTGTACGCGTTGTTCGTGGGCGCGCTGTCGCTGCGCACGCGGGGTGTGTACTTCATCATGG
>JANOLY010000498.1:0-3715 GCA_031420055.1 Burkholderiales bacterium
CGCCAAGCTGCACGAGCAGTTCAAGACGACGATGGTCTACGTCACGCACGACCAGGTCGAGGCCATGACCCTGGCCGACCGCATCGTCGTGCTGCATGCCGGGCGCATCGAGCAGGTGGGTGCGCCGATGGAGTTGTACGAGCACCCCCGCAACCTGTTCGTGGCCGGCTTCATCGGCAGCCCGGGAATGAACTTCATCGACGCCACGGTGCTCGAGGCGAACAACAGCGGGGCCGTTGTGCGGCTGCGGGGCGGCGAGGCCATCCACTGCGCCGTCGACGCGGCGGGAGCAGGCGTGGGTGACCCGGTCAAGCTGGGCCTGCGCCCGGAGCACTTGCGCGCCGGCGTGGCCGACAACGCGCTGCAGACCACCGTGACCTTTGTTGAGTCGCTGGGCAGCATGACCTACGCCTACTGCAGCAACCCGGGACTGGACGACGTCATCACCTGCGCTGTCGAAGGCGACCGCCGCATCGCCAGTGGTCAGCCCCTGCCGCTGGGCGTGCCGAGGGACAAGACCTACCTGTTCAACGCAGCCGGCGATGCCTTCCCCCGCCTGGCCGCGGCCGAGCACCGGCATGTGGCTTGAGCGGGCGCTCGCCGCGCTGGCCCTGGCCGCACTGAGCAGCACCGCGGCGGCGCAAGCCCCGCTGCGCTTGCTGGTGTGGATCAACGGCGACAAGGGCTACAACGGCCTGCAGAAGGTGGGCGACGAGTTCACCAAGCTCTCGGGCGTGCAGGTGGTGGTGCAACACCCCGAAGGCGCGCCCGACAAGTTCCAGGCCGCGGCAGCCGCCGGCAAGGGCCCCGACGTGATGTGCTGGGCGCATGACCGCGTGGGCGAATGGGCGCAGTCGGGCCTGATCGTGCCGCTGCGGCCGTCGCGGCGGCTGCGCGCACAGATCGACGACACCGCCTGGAGCGCCTTCACCTACCGCAAACAGGTCTGGGCCTACCCCATCGCCATCGAAGCGGTGGGCCTGATCTACAACAAGGCCCTGGTGGCCACGCCGCCGGCCAGCTTTGAAGAAGTGATCGCGCTGGACCGCCAGCTCAAGCCCAGCGGCAAGGGCGCCATCCTGTGGGCCTACAACCAGACCTTCTTCAGTTGGGCGCTGATGTCCGGGCCGGGTGGCTTCATCTTCGGTCGCGACGAACGTGGCGACCTCAACCCGCGCGTGGTGGGCGTCAACAACGACGGCGCGCTGCAAGGTGCGCTGATGATCGAGCGCCTGGTCAAAGACGGCCACATGCCTCAGGGCGCGCGCTACTCCGAGATGGAAGCCGCCTTCGCCCGCGGCCAGGTGGCGATGATGATCAACGGCCCCTGGGCCTGGGACAACATCAAGAAGGTCGGCATCGACTTTGGCGTCGCAGCCATCCCCACGGTGGCCGGCAAAACCAGCCGGCCCTTCGTGGGCGTGCTGGGCTGCATGATCACCGCGCCCAGCAAGCTCAAGGACGTGGCGCGCGAGTTCCTGGAAAACCATCTGCTCACGGTGCCCAGCCTGAAGACCGTGGCCGCCGACGTGCCGCTGGGCGTGCCGGCCAACAAGGCCTACTACGCCGAACTCAGCGCCGACCCGCGCATTGCCGCCACCATGGCCAACGCGCGCAATGGCCAGCCCATTCCCAACATCCCCGAGATGGGCCGCTTCTTCCCGGCCATGGACGCGGCGCTGGAAGCCATCACCAACGGCCGCCAAGCACCCAAGGCGGCGCTGGACGGCGCGGCCGCGCGGATGGTTTCGAAATGAGTGCTCGCCCCCGCACCGCCAGCGCTGCCCCCTTGCGCGCAGCGCCGGGTTGGTTGCAGTGGTTGGTGGTGGGCGTCGCATCGCTGGCCTTGCTGTGGCTGGTGTTCAGCCTGTGGCTGGCCGGGCAGCCGCTGGTGGCCGTGGGCTTAGGCGTGCTGGGCGGCAGCGCCATCGCCGTCTATGGCACGGCGCAGTCGGTGGCTTGGAAGTACCTGTTCCCGGGTGTCGCGGGCATGCTGGTGTTCGTGGCCTTCCCGCTCGTCTACACGGTGCAGATAGGTTTCACCAACTACTCGTCGAGCAACCTGCTGGACCAAGACCGCGCCCGCCAGTACCTGCTGGACCAGACCGTGGCTGACGAAGCGCGGGCGCGCCCGTTCAGCCTGCATGCCGAGGGCACAGCGCTGCGGCTGCAGCTGATGCCCGAAGAGGGCAGCAACGGCGCCGTGCTGGTGTCGCCGCCACTGAACCTGGCCGCAAACGCACCGACCGCGGCCGTGCTGCTGCAGCCGCTGGGCAGCCAGGCGCTGGGCCCGGCCTTGTCGCTGCGTGAACTGGTGCAGCGGCGCGACGCCTTGCAAGCCCTGCAACTGCAACTGCCCGCCGGCGAAGGCGGCACGCTCATCCGCTACGCCGGCCTGCGCGAGTTCGGGCCCATCGACCCGCTGTGGCAGGCCGCCGCTGTCGGCAGCATCAAGCAGCTGCCCACCGGCACCGTCTTCAGCCCGAATCGCAAGACCGGCTTCTTCGAAAGCGCGCAGGGTGAGCGCCTGCAGCCCGGCTTCAAGGTCGCCATCGGCCTGGCCAACTACAGCCGCATGCTGCTGGACGCCGACTTCCGCGGCCCCTTCATCAGCATCTTCATCTGGACGGTTATGTTCGCCGGCCTGACGGTGCTGCTCAGCACCGCGCTGGGCATGACCCTGGCGGTGGTGCTGGAGTGGCAGGCGCTGCGACACCGCGCGCTGTACCGCACGCTGCTGTTCTTGCCCTATGCCGTGCCGGGCTTCATCAGCATCTTGGTGTTCAAGGGCTTGTTCAACCAGAACTTTGGCGAGATCAACGGCATCCTGGACGCGCTGTTCGGCGTCCGCCCGGCGTGGTTTGCCGACCCCACCCTGGCCAAGACGATGATCCTCATCGTCAACACCTGGTTGGGTTACCCGTACATCATGATTTTGTGCACCGGCCTCATCAAGGCCATCCCGGCCGACCTGTACGAAGCCTCTGCCATCGCCGGGGCCAAGCCGCTGACCAACTTCTTCAAGATCACCGTGCCGCTGATCGCCAAGCCGCTGACGCCGCTGCTCATCAGCGCCTTCGCCTTCAACTTCAACAACTTCGTGCTGATCTCGCTGTTGACGGACGGCCGGCCCGACTTCCTGAACACCAAGCTGCCGGCCGGCACCACCGACATCCTGGTCAGCTACACCTACCGCATCGCCTTCACCGACAGCGGCCAGAACTTCGGCCTGGCCGCGGCCATCAGCACGCTGATCTTCGTCATGGTGGCCATCATGGCCCTGGTGCAACTGAAGATCACCCAGCGCGCTGACGACAAACGCTAAAGGAACATCACCATGCCCATCGTCACCGGCAAAAGTCAACGTTGGCGCGTCTGGGCGGCGCACGCCGGCCTGTGCACGCTGCTGGCTTTGACACTGTTCCCGCTGCTGGCTGTGGTCAGCATCAGCCTGCGCCCGGGCAACTTCGCCACGGGTTCCTTGATCCCCACCACCATCAGCTTCGAGCACTGGCAGCTGGCGCTGGGCATCCCCGTCACGCAGGCCGACGGCAGCGTCGTGCAGCCGCCGTTCCCGGTGCTGCTGTGGCTGTGGAACAGCATCAAGATCGCGACCATCGCCTCGCTGCTGATCGTGGCCATCAGCACGACGGCCGCCTATGCCTTTGCGCGCATGCGCTTCGCGCGCAAGCAGGCCATTCTGAACAGCATGCTG
>JANOLY010000499.1:0-6624 GCA_031420055.1 Burkholderiales bacterium
TGATCACCGCCAGCTCGGCATTGCGGGCCTCGGTAACTTTGAGCAGGCGCTGGGTTTCGTCGAAGAGGCGGGCGTTTTCGAGCGCCACGCTCATGCTGGCGGCCAGGGTTTCGAGCAGGCGCACCGTGGCTTCGTCGAAAGCGTGCGTGCGCTGGCTGATCAGGTCGATGATGCCGTGCACCTCGTCGGCCACCAGCAACGGCACCAGCACCTGAGAGGATTGAGAAACATCCTGGTTGCCGGTCGTCGAGTACGAGCCGAAGCGGCGGTGGGCCTCGTCCATCCTCTCGTTGATCAGCAACGTGCGCTTGGTTCTTACGACCTCGGCGCCCAGCCCCGCCAGCGGCAGCGGTGCGCGCTCAAAGCGCTCACCCGCCGGTCTCATGTGGAATGGGAAGTGCATCAGACCCTTGGCTTGGTCGATCCGGCGCAGCATGATGCTGTATCCCGGAAACACCTCGCGCAGCTTCATGCCGACCGCGTCGTACACGCCCTGCAAGCTCAGCTCGGCGGCCAGCGCCGTCTGCACGGTGTTGATCAACGCCAACTCCGCCGCGCGCTGTTCCAGCGCCGCGGTGCGGTCGGCCACCGTGCGCTCCAGGCCTTCTTGCGTGCGCAGGTTGGCCAGCGCCACGGCGGCTTGCGCGGCCAGCGTGGCGAGCAGGTCGCGGTCGCCCTGGTGCAGGCGGCCGAACAGGCCGTCGAGGTCGGCATAGACGAAGCCCAGCAGTTGCTGTTGCGCCACCAGCGGCGCGACGAGGCAACCGCGCTGGTCGAGTTCGTCCACACCTTCGGGGCCGTGGCGCAGCGCGGTCTGGCGCGTGCGGCGGGCTTCATCGAGCCAGGGCGTGATGGCCTGCAGCAGTGCATCCGTCGTCTCGCCTTCGGGGACCTGCGCACCCGCGATGGCCGGGCCGTCCGCCGTCTCCAGCACCAGCAGCACACGCCGCGCGCCCAGCAGCTCGGCCACTTCTTCGATCATGAAGTTGTGCAGCGCGGCGCTGTCGGTCTGTTCGTTCAGGCGCAGGCCGGTGTCCACCAGGCGCTGCACGGTCTCTTGCAGGTTTGCCGCGACGTGCAGATGGGCGGTGAATCGTTCAGGGGGCAGGCCGGCCGTGCGTGCGTGTGTCGTCCAGGCCTGCAACAAGGCCGGGTGGTGGCTGCCCGGTCCTTGCAGATAGCAGCGACGCAGCCCCTCATCGCGCAGCGGTTGCAGGTCTTGCACCAATAGGGCGTAGCCACTGGCCAGCGCGTCTTGTGCTGCCGCAGCCTGACCGTTAACCTGCAGCATCCGTGCGTGCTGCAACCAGATGGAGGCCGGTGACCACCAACCGCCGGCGCGCCGGCCCTTCTCGCGGCTCAGCAAGGCGATGGCGTCTGTCGACGTGCGCAGCGCAGCTGCGAGACGACCGACCTTGACTTCCATCTCGGCAAGGTTCACCAAGGTGCGAGGCATGCGCCAGCCGCTGTCGACCTTGACAGCCTTGCGCTGCCAGCGCAGCGCAGCCTGGGGATCGCGCGTCGCAAGCAGGCGTGCCCGCAGCCGCAGCACCGTGGACTCCATGCCGGCCACCGGCTCCAGGCGGTGCGACTTCAAGGCCAGTTCGGCGCTGGCGGCCGCCGCCGCGTCATGGCCCAGGTCCCAATCGAAATTCGCCAGGATGCCGTAGAGATTCACCCGCGCGGCGTGTGTCAGGCCGAGTTCACGCAGCGTGATGGATTGGCGCATCAGGCGCGCGGCACGGTGCAACAGGCCCAGCCGGCTGTAGACCAGAGCCAGGTTGTGCAAGACGGCAGCCAACTGCAAAAACTCACCGGCGTCAGTGGCCACACGCTGTGCCTCGGTCAGCCCGCGCAGGGCTTGCGCGAGGTCGGGGTCGTTCGAGTAGAGCGTGTTCAAGGCGCGTGCGAGGCCTTCGGAGTCACCCGCTTGCCGCGCCAGCGCCACGGCCTGCTCGGCCAGTGCGCGGTGCTCGGTTGTGTCGGCTTCGGCCAGCTTCACGGTGGCCAGCACGCGCAGCGCCTGGCCCTGGTGCGCCGCATCGCCCAGGGTTTCGAAGCGTTGTGCGGCTTCGGCAGCAATTCGCGCAGCCAGCGCGGGGTCAGTGCCCATCGCCGCCGTGGCCTGGCGCAGCAAGGCCAGCGCCACCAGCGCCGGGCGCCGGGCCGCCGGGGCCGACTGGGCGGCCTGCAGGGCGCTCTCAGCCGTCTGCAGGGCCTGAGCGCTGTACTCCTGGCGCGACTGCACCAGCGCCAGGTTGCACAGGGCCTGCGCCTCATGCGCGGGGCGCTTGCTGCCCTGCGCCAGCGCCAGCATGGCGCGCGCGTCGGCCTCGGCCAGCGGCAGTTCGCACAGCGCCACCAGGGCATGCACACGCTGCCCCAGCAGCGCCAGGCGCTGCAGCGGCTCCAGGCGGGGTGCAGCCAGCGCGGCGGTGGCCTCATGCACGCGGCGCAGGAACGGGTTGGCCGGCGGGATGTCGCTGCGCACAGCGAGGAGGGGTGAGGTATTCATTGCGAAAAGTCCCTGTGAGCAAGGTCGGTTCTTGAAAGATGCAGTTTGCAAAGAAAGATGCATCGCTTGATAGAATCCGGCGCATCTACTTCTTTGCATCTGGAGCGGACATGCGCACCACTTTCACGCTGGACGACGACGCCGCCACGCTGGCACAAACCTTCGCCAAGGCGAACGACCTGCGCCTGGGCCAGGCGGTGTCTGAATTGATTCGGCGCGCCAGTTCGCCGCCCATGCGGCTGAAGAAGAAGGGCGGGTTGTGGGTGATTCCTGCCATGCCAGGCGCGCCCACAGTGACTGCGAAGCAGGTCAAGGACATGATTGACGCGCTGGACTGAGCCGGCCCCATGACCACACACCTGCTGGATGTCAACGCGCTGATCGCGCTGCTCTGGGAAGACCACCCCTTCCATGGCAAGGCGTCCACCTGGTTCAGCCGGCATGCGCAGGCGGGCTGGTCCACGTGCGCCATCACGCAATCGGGCTTTGTCCGCGTGATGAACCAGCCGGCCCTGGCCGCCCGCCAGCGCACGGTGCCTGAACTGGCCGACCAGCTGCTGCACAGCCTGGCCCACCCGGCGCACCGGTTGCTGGCGCTGGACTTCAGCTTCGACGACGTCCTGCGCGCATGCACCGGCGGCGTGGTCGGCCACCGCCAGGTGACGGATGCCTACCTGCTCACCGCTGCCATGCGCGCCGGCATGAAGCTGCTCACCTTCGACAGCGGCTTGGGGACGCTGCTGGCCAGCAGCGCCGAGCGCAGCGCGCACATCGAGTTGCTGCACTAGTTCACGCATCGCGCCGCCGCTCGCTGGCCGCCAGCAGCGCCTGCACCAGCGCATCCACCCGTATCGGCTTGGTCACGTAGTCGTCCATGCCCGCGGCCAGGCAGGCTTGGCGGTCGCCTTCCATGGCGTTGGCCGTCATGGCCACGATGCGCGGGCGCATCAGCGGCGGCCACTGGGCGGTGATGCGGCGTGCGGCCTCCAGCCCGTCCATCTCGGGCATCTGCACGTCCATCAGCACCAGGTCGTAGGTTTGCTGCGCCACGCGTTCGATGGCCTGCTGCCCATTGACCGCCAGGTCGGCCGCGTAGCCCATCTGGCTGAGCAGGCGCAGCGCCAGCTTCTGGTTCACCAGGTTGTCTTCAGCCAGCAAGATGCGCAGCGGGTGGCGCGCGGCCATTTGCGGGCTGATGGCGACCTTGGCCGCGGGCGCGCTGGTTGCAGTGGCTGCACTGGCCACGGCGGGTGCGCTGATGTGGAAGCGGAAGGTGCAGCCCAGGCCAGCGCCGGCGCTGTCGGCCGTCATCGTGCCGCCCATGATCTCGGCCAGCCGCTTGCTGATGACCAGCCCCAGCCCCGTGCCACCGTACTTGCGCGTGGTGCTGCTGTCGGCCTGGCTGAAGCTCTGGAACAGCTTGGCGATGCCCGCGGGCGTGAGGCCGATGCCGCTGTCTTTCACGGCGAAATGCAGCTCGTCGCCCGCGCCCCGGGTCAGCGTCAGGCGCACCTCGCCGGCTTCAGTGAACTTCAGCGCGTTGCTCAGCAGGTTCAGCAGAATCTGCCGCAGCCGCGTGCTGTCGCCCACGACGGTGGCGGGCACATCGTCGGCGATGGTCACCACCAGGCCCAGCTGCTGCTCGGTGACGCGCGGCTTTACCAGGTCCACCGCCGAGCCCACGCAGTCGCGCAGCGCGAAGGGCTGCGCTTCCACGTCCAGCTTGCCGGCCTCGATCTTCGAGAAGTCGAGGATGTCGTTGATGATGGTCAGCAGGCTCTCGCCGCTGTCGCGCACGGTGCGCGCCAGGTCGCGCTGGTCGGCGTTGAGGGGCGTGTCCAGCAGCAGCCCGCTCATGCCGATGATGCCGTTCATGGGCGTGCGGATCTCGTGGCTCATGGTGGCCAGGAAGGTGCTCTTGGCAACGTTTGCCGATTCAGCGGCGGCGCGTGCTGCCTGCGCTTCGTTGAACAGCCGCGCGTTCTTCAGCGCCACGGTGGCCTGCTGCGACAGGCCGCGCAGGAAGTCCAGCTCATGCGCCGCGAAGGGCTGCCCGCCCTGGCGCCAAACGGCCATCGCGCCTTGCACTTCAGTGCCGTCTTTGCCACCCAGCAGCGGCACCACCATCAGCCGCTCGTCGCTGCGGCTTTGTGTGCCGGGAATCTGGATGCGGCGCGGGTCGGCCTGGGTGTCGTTGATGAGCTCGGCGTGGCCGCTTTGCAGCAGGCTGCCGATGATGCCGCGGCCGGCGTGAATGACAGTGGCCTTGATCTGCTCGGCCGTATCGCCTAACGCGACGATGGCGCGGTGCGTGTGGCCGCCCGCCGCATCGGTCTCGGGGATGAAGATGGCGCTGCTGCCGGCTTGCAGCAAGTCCTTGGCGTGGCGCGCGATGCTGTCCATCACGCGCTGCAGGTCCAGCGACGAGCTCAGGTCGCGGCCTACCTCGGCCAGCGCGGCGGTCTCCTTGGCGCGGCGCTGCACTTCGTCGAAGAGGCGGGCGTTTTCCAGCGCCACGCTCATGCTCGCGGCCAGGGTTTCGAGCAGGCGCACCTCGCCGTCGCCGTAGGCATGCTCCCGCTCAATGCTGCTCAGCTGGAGAATGCCGCGAACCTGGCCCGCCACGACCAGTGGCACCATGAGCTGCGACTTGGGCCTCGTCACATCGGCCAACATGCCGCCCCCGAAAACCGCACTGGCTTCGTCCATTCGCTCGTTGACGACGTACGTCTTGCCCGTGCGGGCCACGTGGCCACCGAAACCTTTGCCGTCCAGCGGCCTCGACCCGATGTGCAGCGGTTTGCCGTCGGCGTAGCTGTAGGGGTAGTGCTCCAGTCCCGCCGCACTGTCGATGATGCGCACACCCACGAACGAGGTCGGAAATACCTCGCGCAGCTTTTCGCCGACAACCTGGTACACGCCCTGCATGCTCAGCTCACCGGCCAGCGACTGCTGCACGGCGTTGATGATGGCCAGCTCGGCCGCGCGCTGGCGTTCGGCCTCGAAGCTGCGCGCGTTCTGCAGCGCCACGCTCAAGCTGGCGGCGATGGTGACCACCAAGTTCACGACGGCCGTGCCGAAGGCGGCCTGGGGGCTCTTGCCGACAATGATCAGGCCAATGGCCTCGCCGCCCGCCACCAGCGGCACGTAGAGCGTGGACTCGTTCGGTTGCCCCACGCCCCGGTAGCTGCCGTCGCTGCCATGGGCCTTGCTGACCGCGCTCAATTCGGCATAGGTCGAGAATAGCTGCGCCTGGCGCGTGCGCACGACCAGACCAGAGATCCCGAAGACGGCCATGCCCGGCACCGTGTAGCGCTGACCCTTGTCCCTCATGTACGGGTGCGAGAGTTGGGCGCGCTCACGGTCCAGGAGCGCGATGCCCAGGCCGTCGGCCGCCAGCACCTGGTACAGCTTGTCGCCGACGAGGTCGACGATGGCCTGGAAGTCGAGCTGCCCGGCCAGCCCTTGCTGGATGCTGTTGATCACCGCCAGCTCGGCCGCGCGCTGGCGTTCGGCCTCGTAGCTCTTGGCGTTGAGCAGGGCCACGGCCATGCTCGACGCGATGGTGCTCACCAGGCGCACCTCGGCGTCACCAAACGCGCCCTCGCGCTGGTGGTCGCTCAGCGTGATGGCACCGAGCATGCGTTCGCCCGCCGTCAAGGGCACGATCAACAGGCTCAGCTCGGCACTGGTGCCTGGCGTGGTGAAGACACCCAGGGCCACCTGTTCGGCGCGCGAGTTCGCCAGCCAGACGCGGCGTTCGCGCAGAAAGCGCTCGACCACACCGCCGGGCGCAACGGCGGCCGGCGTGATGCGTAGCCTGGTGCCATGTTCGTAGGTGTACAGATGCTGCTGGACGTTGCTCGCCTCGTCCCACCAGCGGATGCTCATGTCGCCGGTGTTGAACACCTCACGCAACTTGTCGCCCACCGCATCAACGATGCCCTGAAAGTCCAGCGCCGCACCCACCGCCTGCTGGATGCTGTTGATCACCGCCAGCTCGGCGTTGCGGGCTTCGGTCTGTACGAGCAGTTGCTGTGCCTGCTCAGTGCGCTGCGCAAGCAGCGCGGTGCGCTCGGCCACCTGGCGTTCCAGCCCTTCCTGCGTTC
>JANOLY010000500.1:0-1850 GCA_031420055.1 Burkholderiales bacterium
GCACCTGCTTCTCAGCCAGGCGGTGGCGCGAGACCGAGCCGCCCGGCGGCAGCCGCAGCCATTCGATCGACACGCCGTGCGCATTGGCCACCGGCGCTTGCAGGTTGCGGTCTTGCACCAGCCCCAGGCTGATCACCGAGGCCAACTGGCCGCCGCCGCCGGGCAGGGCACTGTCGAGCAGGCCCTGTTGCGACCAGCGCAGGTCGGCAAAGCGCACCACCCGCTGGGTCATCTGCTCGGGCGGCCAGACACGCAGCGCGGCGATCTCGGCCTCGGTCATCGGCTGCAAGGTCTTGGCGCCGGGCGGCATCACATCGCCGCGCCGGGTGTCGATGATCTGGTAGTCCTCGGTCAGCAGCACGCCCTGGGCCTGTGCGGCGGCCAGGGTGCTGGGGCCCCAGAGGATGCCGCCGGTGTTGTCACCACCCAGCGCGGTGAACAGGAAGCCGTCATCGACGCCGATGTTGGTGAAGCTGCGGTACAGCCAGGTGGGCACCGAGACGATGTCGCCCTCACCGATCTCGGCCGAGCTCGGGTCGGGGTTGAAGCCCCACTGCACGCGCCAGTTGCCCCGGGTGCAGATGAACACCTCGCAGGTGAAGTGCATGTGCGGCGGGTTGACCTTGCCATGCGGGATCGACACCGCGCCGACCTGGAAGCCATGTTGCTCGCGCAGGTTGATCGGCTGGTTCGGGTTCTGCGACACGCCCGGGCCGATCAGCGCGTAGTTGTACTTGGGCTGGCACTCGGGGATGCAGTAGTCGATGAAGGCGTCGGTGCTGTAGCGCAGGCTTGAGAACGGGATGTAGCGCTCGGCCAGCGCAGCGGGGGTCAGCATGGGGTGGGGCTCCTGGGGATGGGGCATGGCATGGGCGGCCAGTGGCGCCGGGGTGGCAGGGCAGGCGGCTGCGGTCGGACGCGAACGGTGGGCAACTGAGCGCCCCTCAACCCTTGACCGCGCCCTGGGTCAGGCCGGCCACGATCTGGCGCTGGAAGAAGGCCACCAGCAGAATCAGCGGGATGGCAATGCTGACCGAGCCCGCCACGCCCTGCATCAGCAGCGCCTCGCTCTCGGCATTGATGGCATTGGCGATGGCCGCAGGCATCGTCATCTTGTCGGTGCTGGTGAGTGCCGAGCTGAGCAGGAAATCGTTGTAGGCCAGCAGGAAGCTGAACAACCCGGTGGTCACGATGCCCGGCCACATCACCGGCACGATGGCATGGCGGAAGGCCTGGAAGCGGGTGCAACCGTCGACTTGCGCGGCCTCGTCCAGCTCGGCCGGGATACCGGCAAAAAAGGCCCGCAGCATCCAGATGGTGAAGGGCTGGTTGATGGCCACCAGCACCAGGATCAGCGACAGATAAGTGTTGCGGATGCCCAGCGCATCGAACAGCGTGAAGAACGACGGCAGCAGCGTGGAATGCGGCAGCGCGCGGAAGACCAGCGCCACGATCAGCAGCCAGAAACCCCAGGCGCCGCGGTAGCGCGCCAGCGCATAGCCGGCCAGGCAGCCCACGCTCAGCGACAGCAGCACCGTGCCGGCCGTCACCAGCAGCGTGTTGGCAAAGTTGAGGTAGAAGGCCTGGCCGATCCACAGGCCGGTGTAGTTGTCCCAGGTGACGGGTGCGGTCCACTTCAGCGGCGCCGAGAAGGCGTCCACATAGTGCCGCAGCGAGATCACCGCCGCCCACAGGATGGGCAGCGCGGCCAGCAGCAGCCACAGCGCCAAGGCGCCGTGCAGCAGCCAGCGGCCCAGTGCCGGCTTGCGGGTGACGGCGGCGGCGGCAGCGGCCATGCTCAGAAGCCCTGCCGTTGCTCACGCCAGGTGCGGCGCAGCAGCGGGATCAGC
>JANOLY010000501.1:0-1614 GCA_031420055.1 Burkholderiales bacterium
ACGACGTGGCCCAGACCCTGACCCGCTACGCACAGGGCAACCACGTGAGCATGATCGTGATGGGCGCCGCAACCCATGGCCTGCAGATGCAGCGCCTGGTGGCCACCGTCCCGATCAAGGTGGCGATGGACGCCCCCTGCAGCGTGATCCTGGTCAAGCAGCAGTTGCCCCTGGAACAGCCCACCCGCTGATGCAGCTCGCTTGACCATCTCCTGTAAGGTCGCGGCACCGGTTGCGACCGATGCTGTTTCTGGCGGAGAAGCGATTGAACAAGAGCAAGCTGCTGCTGTTGCTGGGCCTGGCCGCCGCGGTGGTGGCGTTCTTCGTGCTGGACTTGCAGCGCTACTTCAGCCTGGACTACATCAAGGGCGCGCAGGCGGACTTCGCAGCGTTGTACACACAGCGGCCCGTGCAGGTCGTCGCCGTGTTCTTCGCGGCCTACGTGGCGGTGACGGCTTTGTCGCTGCCGGGTGCTGCCATCATGACGCTGCTGGCGGGCGCCATCTTCGGCCTGCTCGTTGGCACGGTGATCGTCTCCTTCGCGTCCAGCCTGGGCGCCACGCTGGCTATGCTGTTCGCGCGTTATGTTCTGCGCGACGGCGTCAAGACGCGTTTCGGCGCGCGCCTGGCCGATATCGACAAAGGCATCGAGCGCGAGGGCGCCTTCTACCTCTTCACCCTGCGCCTGGTGCCGGTGTTCCCGTTCTTCGTCATCAACCTGTTGATGGGCCTGACGAAGATGAAGGCCGCCACCTTCTACGGCGTCAGCCAGCTCGGCATGCTGGCCGGCACGCTGGTGTACGTGTATGCCGGCACGCAGCTGGCGCAGATCAAGTCGCTGGCGGGCATCGTCAGCCCGGGCCTGGCCGCGGCGCTGGTGCTGCTGGGCTTGTTTCCACTGTTGGCCAAGAAGCTCGTCGATGCGGTCAAGGCGCGGCGCGTGTACGCGCGCTGGGCGGGCAAGAAGCCGGGCCGCTTCGACCGCAACATGGTCGTCATCGGCGCCGGCGCGGCCGGGCTCGTGACGAGCTACATCGCCGCGGCCGTGAAGGCCCAGGTGACGCTGGTCGAGCGTCACAAGATGGGCGGCGACTGCCTGAACTACGGCTGCGTGCCCAGCAAGGCGCTGATCAAGACCGCCACGCTGGCGCGCCAGATGCGCCACAGCGCCGAATACGGCATCGCGCGCGCCGACTTCACGCTGGACTTTGCGCAGGTGATGGAGCGCGTGGCGCGCGTGGTGCGCGACATCGAACCGCACGACTCGGTGGCGCGCTACACCAGCCTGGGCGTGGAAGTGCAGATCGGCCAGGCGCGCATCCTCGACCCCTGGCACGTGCAGATCACGGCCGACGACGGCAGCGTGCAGGTGCTGTCTACGCGCAGCATCGTCATCGCCACCGGCGCGCGGCCTTTTGTGCCGCCGCTGCCGGGCATCGACGAAGTGGGCTACCTCACCAGCGACACGCTGTGGGGCCTGCGTGAACTGCCGCGCCGGCTGGTGGTGCTGGGCGGTGGGCCCATAGGCTGCGAGCTGGCGCAGGCCTTTGCCCGTTTGGGATCGCAGGTGACGCAGGTGGAGATGGCGCCGCGCATCATGGCCCGCGAGGACGA
>JANOLY010000502.1:0-19099 GCA_031420055.1 Burkholderiales bacterium
CGGGCGCTTGCTGGCGTCACGGTTGCCGCCGCAGCCGAACACACACCACAGCCGCCCGCCGCGCGCCGTGGCCAGGGGGCGCAGGGCCAGCAAGACCTTGTCCAAGGCGTCGGGCGTGTGGGCGTAGTCCACCACCACTTCCAGGCCGGCCGCTGCCAGGCGTTGCAGCCGCCCGGGCACGGGCGTGGACGCGGCCGCCGCGGCCACGGCATCGGCCAGCGGCCAGCCCAACGCACGCAGGGCACCGATCACCACCAACAAGTTGCTGGCGTTGTAGTCGCCCACCAGGGTGCTCTGCAGCGGCACGCTCTGTGCGCCCTCGACCACGTCCATGGCCAGCCCGGCGTCGGTGTAGTGCAGATTGCAGCCGCGCAGGCAGGCCGGCCCGTTCAAAGCCACGGTCCAGAACTCGAGCGGCGTGCTTTGCAGTTCCGCGGCCAACAACGCGCCTTGCTCGTCGTCGATGTTGATCACCGCGGCGCGCAGGCCGGGCCAGGAAAACAGCGTGCGCTTGGCGGCCCAGTAGGCTTCCATGCTGCCGTGGTAGTCGAGATGGTCGCGCGTGAAGTTGGTGAACAGGGCCACGTCGATGGCCGCACCCGCCAGCCGGTGCTCGGCCAGGCCGATGGACGAGGCTTCCAGCGCGCAGGCCGTGAAACCCTGGTCGACAAAGTCGCGCAGCGCCGCGTGCACGGCCACCGCATCGGGCGTGGTCAGCCCGGTCGGCTGCAGTTTGCCCGCCGCCGGCTCGCCCGTGCCCAGCGTGCCCATCACGCCGCAGCGCCGGCCCAGCCGCGTCAGCGCCTGGGCTGTCCACCACGCCGTGCTGGTCTTGCCGTTGGTGCCGGTGGTGGCCACGATGTCCAGCCGGCTGCCGGGCCGGCCGAAGTACAGGTCGGCGATGGCGCCAGCGGCCGCCTTCAGGCCCGCCAGCGTGGCCACGCGCGGGTCGTCTGGCAGTTCAAGCGCTGCGGCACCGGCGTGCTCGACCAAGCATGCGGTGGCGCCAGCGGCCAGCGCGGCAGGCACGTGGGCGCGGCCGTCGTGCGCCAGCCCGGGCCAGGCCAGGAAGCCGTCGCCAGGCCGCACGGCGCGGCTGTCGCAGCGCAATGTGCCGGTCACGCGCGCACCCAGCCACTGGGCGGCGGCTTGGGGCGTGTGCAGGGGCGTCGGCACGTCAGAAGCTCTCTTGCTCGGTGGCCACGGGCTTGCCCACGATCTGCGGCATGACCGCGATGTCGGGCGCCACGTTCATCATGCGCAGCGTCTGTTGCACGACCTGGCTGAACACGGGTGCTGCCACCTCGCCACCGTAGTACACGCCCTTGCTGGGCTCGTCGACCATCACCGCCACCACGATGCGCGGGTTCACCGCGGGCGCCAGGCCGACGAACCAGGCGCGGTACTTGGTGGTGTAGGCCTTGCCTTCCTGCTTGCGCGCGGTGCCGGTCTTGCCGCCCACCGAATAGCCCTGGGCCATGGCCTTGGGCGCCGTGCCGCCCGGGGCGGCGGCCAGGCGCAGCATCTCGCGCACCTGGCGTGCGGTTTCGGGCGAGACCACACGCTGGCCGTGCTGCGGCTGGTCCTGGCGCAGCATGGTCATGGGCATCAGCTCGCCGTCGCGCGCGAACACGGTGTAGGAACGCGCCAGCTGGAACAAACTGGCTGAAAGTCCATACCCGTAGCTCATGGTGGCCTGCTCGATGGGCCGCCAGGTCTTGTAGGGCCGCAGCCGGCCGGTCACCGCACCGGGGAAGTCGATGCGCGGCTTTTGGCCCAGGCCGATGGCGGTGTACATCTCCCACGCTTCGCGCGGCGGGATCTGCATGGCCATCTTCACCGTGCCCACGTTGCTGCTTTTCTGGATGACTTCGGACACCGTCAGCGCGCCGTGCGGATGCGCGTCGGTGATGGTCGAGCCGGTGATGGTGATGCGCCCCGGCGCCGTCTGGATGACGGTGCTGGGCGTGACGCGGCCGGTCTCCAGCGCCAGCGCAGCGGTGAAGGGCTTCATGGTCGAGCCGGGCTCGAAGATGTCGGTCAGCGCGCGGTTGCGCAGTTGCGCGCCACTCAGGTTCTGGCGCCGGGCGGGGTCGAAGCTGGGGTAGTTGGCCAGGGCCAGCACCTCGCCGGTGCTCACGTCCAGCACCACCACACTGCCGGCGCGCGCGCCGTGTTCTTTCACCGCCTCGCGCACACGCTGGAAGGCGAAGAACTGCACCTTGGAATCGATGGACAAGGTGATGTCGCGGCCGTTGACCGGGCTGGTCTGGTCGCCCACGTCTTCCACCACCCGGCCCATGCGGTCGCGCACCACCACACGCTGGCCGTCGCGGCCCAGCAGTTGCTGCTGAAAGCCCAGCTCGATGCCTTCCTGGCCGATGTCGTCGATGTTGGTGAAGCCCACCACGTGCGCAGCGGCTTCGCCTTCGGGGTAGCGGCGCTGGTACTCGCGCACTTCGTGCACGCCCTTGAGCTTCATCGCCTTGACCTGCTGCCACACCGCCTCGTCAACATGGCGGCGCAGGACCACGGTGTTGGCCGTGCCGTCCAGGCGGTCGGCCATTTCGGCCGGTGTCATGCCCAACAGCGCTGCCAGGGCCTTGCGCTGCGCGGCGTCGGCCGTGAAGAGACGCGTCTCCACCTGCACCGTGGGCATGGCCACGCTGCTGGCCAGCACCAGGCCGTTGCGGTCCAGGATGCGGCCGCGGTGGGCCGGCAGCGGTTGCTTGTGGACGAAGCGCTTCTCGCCTTCGGCCTGGTAGAACTCGGTGGCGAAGATCTGCACGTACACGGCACGGCCCAGCAGCACGGCGAAGGCCGCGCCCACCAACAGCACCACGAAGCGCGAGCGCCAGGGCGGCGTCTTGCTGGCCAGCAGCGGGCTGGTGGCGTAGTTGACGCTGCGCACGCTGGTGCCTGACTGGCGCAAGGCGCGGACCGATCCAGCATCGGGCTTGTTCATCGCGGCGCCCCATTCGCCGGTGCAGCCGGCGTAGCCGGCGTGTCGAACACGTACTGCGTGACACCGGGCGTGGCCGTGCGCATGCCCAGCTTGTGGCGCGCCACGCGGTCCACGCGCACGCTGGTCGCCTGGGCTTGGCGCTCGGCGTCCAGGCGCTTGAATTCGGCGTCGAGCTGGCGTTGCTCGCCACGGGACTTGTCCAGCGCGGCAAACACCTGGCGCGACTCGTACGACGTGCGCACCAGCACCAGGCTGCTGGCCAGCAGTGCCAGCAACAACAACAGGTTGACCCGGGTCACGGCAGCCCCCCGCTCGACGGGTACGTCGAACGACCCCCCAAGGGGGCCCGGGCCGGCTTGGGAGCGGCCCTGCGCTCGGCCCGCCTCACGCCGCCACCTGGGTGCGTTCGGCCACGCGCATCACGGCCGAGCGGGCGCGCGGGTTGGCCTGCAACTCGGCCGCGCCAGCCTTCACGCGGGCCAGCGCGCGCAGGCGCAGCGGCCGCGGCGGCGCAAAGGGCGCGCGGCGGTCGTACTCGTCCTTGCTGTGGCGGGTGATGAAGGTCTTGACGATGCGGTCTTCCAGCGAATGAAAGCTGATGACCACCAGCCGCCCCATGGGCGACAGCAGCGCCAGCGCCGCTTTCAGCCCCTGTTCGAGCGCTTCCAGCTCGGCGTTGACGTGAATCCGAAGAGCTTGAAAGGTGCGTGTGGCGGGGTTCTGCCCCGGCTCCCGGGACTTGACTGCACCCGCCACGAGTGCCGCGAGCTCACCGGTGCTGCGCACGGGCGCGCCGCCTGCGCGGCGAGCCACAAGCGCCTTTGCAATCGAAACAGCAAACCGTTCTTCGCCATAGTCACGTATCACCTCCGCGATCTGTTGCTCGTCGGCGCGCGCCAAAAATTCGGCCGCGGTTTCGCCCCGCGTGGTGTCCATGCGCATGTCCAGCGGCGCTTCGAAGCGAAAGCTGAAGCCGCGCGCTGCCGTGTCGATCTGCGGCGAGCTGACGCCCAGGTCGAGCAGCACGCCGTCCACCCGCGCCACGCCGCGCGCTGCCAGCTCGCCGGCCATGTCGTCGAAGCCGGCGTGGCAGATGGCGAAGCGGGCGTCGCCAGCCAGTGCGGCGTCGCCCTGGGCACTGGCCACGGCTTCGGGGTCCTTGTCGAAGGCCACCAGGCGACCCTGCGGCGACAAGCGCGCCAGCACCGCCCGGGCGTGGCCGCCGCGGCCGTAGGTGCCGTCGACGTAGATGCCGTCGGGGCGCACCACCAGCGCGTCCACCGCTTCGCGCAGCAGCACGGTGTCGTGGCCGGCTGCAGCCTGGACCCGGCTCATCGCACCACCAGCATGCGCAGGGCTTCGGGCCGGCCGGCGGCGATGGCGGCGACTTCACGCGCGTCGTAGCGGGCGCTGTCCCACAATTCAAAGTTCGGACCCACGCCCATGAACTTCACATCGCGCTCGAGACACGCCCAGGCACGCAGCTCGGGCGGGATGTTCACGCGCGAGGCGCTGTCGATTTCGACCTCGGTGGCGCTGCCCACGTACACGCGGCGCCAGGCGTCGTACTCCATCGGCAGGGCCAGCACATGGGCCTCGAACTGCTCCCACACCGGCAGCGGGAACAGCGACAAGCAACCGTCCGGGTTCTTGGACACCACCATCTGCCCGTTCACGGTGGCCATCAGCACGTCGCGGTGCCGGGCTGGCACGGTGATCCGTCCCTTCCCATCCAGCGTCAGTACCGGGCCGCCCCGAAAAACAGTTGCAGACACAAAAACCCACCAAGTCACACGAAAACCCACTGTATCGGAGCCGTTGCTCGGGGTCAATGGCCAAGGGGGCCGAAATATCAATCAAATCAATGACTTACGGATCGTTTCGAAGTCTCCTGAAATCAGAAAAGACGTTGAAAATTAAGCACTTGGCGTCGTGACTGAAAGTGCTTTGTACAGTCTGGCGCCCACCTCACCCAAAACTCGATGATGGAAAACGACCCGCTCTGGAAGCTGCGCCATGCCCTCAGCGGCATGGCGCTGGCCCTGTTGGCATCGGTGGTGATCGCCGCGCTGGCCGGGCGCTTCCTGGGCGACCTGTTTGGCGACAGCTACGGCCTGCGCGCCGGCATCTACAGCGGCTTGCTGCTGTACGCCGTGGTAGGCGCGGTGGTGCTTTTCATCAAGGTGGCGCGGCACGAGACGCGGCCGGTGACGACCGGCCGCGTGGGGCGATGGGTGGCCAGCCTGTGGTTGTGGCCGCTGCTGCTGGCGGCGGGGCGTGGCAAGCCACCGGCGCCGTAGTCGTAGCGGCTGTCTCAGCTACTGTGCCGGGCGACGCGCCGGCGCCCACCCCGGCATGTCATGCTGCTCAGACCCAAGGCCGTCAAGACAAGCGCCAGTCCCGCAGGTTCCGGCACGGGGTTTACCGTGATCTGGTAGAGCGACGAGATCCTTACGGTCGACTGTTGGGGGACTATCTGGATGAACCCGAAGTGCATGTCCAGGGTGTGAATTCCGGGCGTGACGTCTTCGACCAGCCCAGTCAGGTTCCACGACATGTCATTCCCGAGCCCGCCGACCGGCACTGAAAAACTGACCACCTCGACGCCGTCCAGCGTGCCCGACACGAAGAACAGGACGGGCGCACCCATCACGTCCACGGTGGTGTCGCCGAAGATGTTGACAAAGATGTCTTGCATCACCGGATTGAAGAAATCCCGCTTCGAGTCGTTCTTCACGACGATGGGGATGAACGGCGGCGGGCCGGGCGGGGGAATGATGAAGAGGAACGAATAACCGATGAGCGAATAGCCATCCGAACGCGGCGTCGCGGTCATGGCACAGGGCGTCGGCACGGTGGCTCCCGGCGGGTCGGTGCAGGTGATCGGCTGGCCAGTGAAGTCCAGCGGCGCAGCGCACAGGCTCGAAGTCGCCAGTGCGAGTGCGGCGACGGGCAGCCAACGGAGACATGCATGCATGATTTACTCCTCGGGATTGCCAATCGAACCCGCCCACTCGGCGGCAACGCTCCCAACGCGGCACGGACTGGCGCGCACCGCCGGTGACCATTTCCTCACTCAGCGCAGTCTGCGCTCGCTCAGCGCATTGCGCTAGCGTCCGCTCCCCCTCCCCCCCGCGAATCGGGGGGCATCAAGTTCTGCGCACCACCGCCCCGATCTTTAGTTCGACTGCATGATGCGCCGCCCGCTGGCCGCCTGCAGTGGCCGGGCATTCATCGGGTACAGGCGCGCGAAGATGTCGAGTTGCTCCTGCGAGATGGCCACCGGGTGGCGCATCACCACCCACTGCACGCCTTCGCTGCACGGCGGCGTGGTCAGTGAACCCATGTAGGTGTAGTAGCGCCTGTCGGTGGGCAGCAGCTGGCTCAGGTCGATGCTGACCCGCGCCTTGGTTTCCTGGTGCTTTTCAAGCGGCAGGTTGTTCCACACCGTCTGCACCAGCGGCTGCACGCTGCCGCGGTCCAGCAGCACGGCCACCATCGCGAGCTTGCCTTCGGTGTCCTTGTGCACCAGGTGCGCCACCATGTCGAACTGCCGCCCGTCAATGCGTTCTTCAGAAGGCCGGTGGAAGTGGAACTGCTGCAGCTCAAAGCGCCGCCCGCCCAGTTCGATGAAGTTGCCCGCTGCCACGTTGACCTGCACGGTGTGGCCGTTGTCGACCACGCCAAAGCTGCTGCTCTGGTAGCTGAAGCGTATGGGTTCCAGGTCAACGGCTATGCCTTCACGGATGTCGATGGGGCTTTGCCGCTGGCCCGACGAACACTGCGTGAACTCGGCACGCAGGCCGCCCCAGGCCTGGGGGCCAACCTCGCCGGCGTAGGACCAGTGCGGTGTGCCGTTGGCGCCGGGCTTGGACGCAGCAGCGGCGCCACGCGGCGCGCCGGATCGCGCACCAGCGGCAGCCGACGGCGCCTTGGTGGCTACGCGCAAGTCCAGCGCCGCGGGCGTGTCGGTCATCTTCACCCCCGCCAGGCGCTCGGCCAGACGCAGGCGCAAGCGGTCCACCGGGTCGACCTGGGGCGCCGCGGCCGGCGCAGCCGCGGTGGGTGATGTCACGCGGGCAGACACCGGCTTCACGGCGTCAGCAGATCTGGCGGGCGCTGCGCCCAGCAGGATGGCGCCGGCCAGCAGCCACGGGATGGGCGCCCGCGGGGCAGCAGGTAACACAGGTAACGCGCGCGACAGGCTCATGGACGGTCCTCCGTCCTCGATATCGGCCGCTGGCAGCCGCGCTTGAGCCTTCAGTCCAGCCGCGGCTTGACCCACAGCCAGGCCAGCACCCCCACGCCCATCATCGCCATCGACGTGAATGCCAGCGCCACGGCGGAATGCATCACCAGCGGCGCGATGACACCGGCCACCAGCGCATTGGCCAGGCTGCCTATGCACGACTGCACCGACGACGCCATGCCGCGGCGCTCGGGCACGAGGTCCAGCACCATCAGTGTCACCACGGGCACCATCAGCGCCCAGCCGAAGGCGAACACGGCAATCGGCAACAAGGCCCAGGCCGGATGCGGTTCGAACAGCAGGTTCAGCGTCACGTTGACCAGCGACGCCAACAGCATGATGAGAAAGCCATGGCGAATCTGGTGCCGCGGCTTGACCCGCCCGGCCATGCGCCCGGAAACCCAGGCCCCGCCCATGATGCCTCCGATGGTGAGCATGAAGAACCAGAAAAACTGCGTCGGCGCCAGCATCAGCAGCTCGCCCAGGAACGCCGGCGCCGACAGTACGTACAGGAACATGCCGTTGAAAGGCACCCCGCTGGCCACCACCAGGACCATGAAGCGCGCGCTCTTGCTCATCTGCCAGTAGCCGGCCAGCAAGTTCCTGGCGTTGAAGGGCTGGCGCACCGCCGCGTGCAGCGTTTCGGGCAGCAGCCGCCAAGTCGCCAGCCACAGCAGGCCGCCCAGCACCGCGAGCAGCCAGAAGATGGCGTGCCAGTCGGCATGCACGAAGAGCAAACCCCCGAGCAGCGGCGCCACCGCGGGCGCCACACCGAAGTAGATCGTCACCTGCGCCATCACGCGTTGCGCGTCTGCGGGCGGGAACATGTCGCGAATGATCGCCCGCGACACCACCATACCTGCGCCCGCGCTCAGGCCCTGCAAAGCCCGGTACAGCACCAGCTCGGCAATCGTGTCGGCCAGGGCACAGCCGACCGAAGCCAGGGTGAACAGCGCCACCCCCCACAGCACCACAGGCCGGCGGCCGAAACTGTCCGACAGCGCGCCATGAAACAGGTTCATGGCCGCAAATCCCAGCAGGTAACTCGACAGCGTCTGCTGCATCTGCACCGGCGTGGCGCCGATCGACCTGCCGATGCCGGCAAACGCCGGCAGGTAGGCGTCGATGGAGAAGGGCCCCAGCATGCCCAGGCAGGCCAGCAGCAGGGCCAGCTGCCAGCGCGGGGCAGGCCAGAGCCGGTGCGCGTCAGGGTTCATGGGCCGCCAAATCAGCGAGTCTAGTGACAACCGCCTGAGCGGGTTGGCCCATCAATCCCGGTGGGCTTCGCTCTCGTGCCAACCGCCCAGTGCCCACGTCGACAGCCCAGCCATCAGCGCAAAGAGCAGCACCCCGGCGAGCGTGATGAGCACCAGCGCGGCGAACATGCGCGGGATGTTGAGCTGGTAGCCGGCCTGCAGGATCTGGTAGGCCAGGCCGCTGCCGGTGCCGCCGGTGCCGGCCACGAATTCGGCCACCACGGCACCGATCAGCGCCAGGCCGCTGCTGATGCGCAGTCCGCCAAAGAAGTACGGCAGCGCCGAAGGGATGCGCAGCCGCACCAGCGTTTGCCAGCGCGTGGCGCGCTGCAGCTGGAAGTAGCTGAGCAGGCCGGGGTTGACGCTGCGCAGGCCCAGCGTGGTGTTGGCGATGATGGGGAACAGGGCCACCAGCGTGGCGCAAATCACCAGCGACACGGTCGGGTCCTTGACCCAGATGATGACGAGCGGCGCGATGGCCACGATGGGTGTCACTTGCAACAGCACGGCATAGGGGAACAGCGCGGCCTCGATGACCCGGCTTTGCACGAAGGCAAAGGCCACCAGCACGCCCAGCAGCGTGGCGCTGGCAAACGCCAGCAGCGTGATCTTCAGGGTCACGGCCAGGGCGCTGAACAGCAGCGCGGCGTCGACCACCAGCACCTGAGCCACACGCAGCGGGCTGGGCACCAGGTAGGGCGGGATTTCAAGCCCCTCAACCAGGCCTTGCCACAGGGCCAGCAGCGCGCAGGCCAGCAGCGCGGGCCACACCACTTGCTGCGCGCGCGGGCTCAAGACAGCTCCTCGCCGTCCACGCCGCCGCTGGCCTGCAGCAGGCTGCCCTGCAACTGCCGGGCGTGCTGGCTGAAGGCGGTGCTGACGCGAAAGTCCGGCCCGCGCGGATAGGGCTCGGTGATGGCCACTTCTTCAACGATGCGCCCGGGCCGGGCGGCCATCACCAACACGCGGCTGGACAAGAACACCGCCTCGTGGATGGAGTGGGTGACGAACAGCACCGTCAAGCCACGGCTGTGCCACAGCGCCAGCAAGTCGGCGTCCAAGCGATTGCGGGTGATCTCGTCGAGCGCGCCGAAAGGCTCGTCCATCAGCAGCAGCGTGGGCTCGGTGACCAGGCTGCGCGCGATGGACACACGCATCTGCATGCCACCCGACAGCTCGTGCGGCAGCGCGGACTCGAAACGCGCCAGCCCCACGCCGGCCAGCGCGCGGCGCACGCGGGCGTCGGCGTCAGCGCGCGCCACGCCGGCCAAGTCCAGCGGCAAGCGCACGTTGGCCAGCACGCTGGCCCAGGGCATGAGCGTGGCGTCCTGGAAGACAAAGCCCAGCCGCCGCGGTGCCTGTGATGCCGCCTGCTGCGGCTGCCCCCACAGCAGCACGCTGCCCGCACTGGGCTGCAGCAGGCCGGCCACCATCTTCAGCAAGGTGCTCTTGCCGCAGCCCGAGGGGCCGAGCAAGGTGACGAACTCGCCCTCTTGCACCGCCAGGTCCACCGGCAGCAGCGCTGGCGTGCCGCCAGCGTAGGTTTTCTCGGCGGCCTGGAGCTGCACCACCTGCGCGCCGGGCGTCATGCGCGGCGCGCCCGCTGCGGCGTCGGCGAACTCAGGGCATCACCCGCAAGCCACCCACAAACTGCAGCGTGTAGGTGCGCTTGAGGTCGACCTTGGGATCGACTTGCTTCAACTGCAGCATCAGCGCGTGGATGGCCTGCATGCGCTCGTCGGTCATCACGCCCACGCCCAGCCGCGCCGCGTCGCCGCCCAGCACCATGCCCGACTCCTTCATCAGGCGTATGCCTACGGCCAGGCGTTCGTCGGTCATGTTCAGGTTGTCCTTGCGGATCAACGCGTTGGCCGCCTTGGGGTCGCCCTGGAGATAGTCACGCCAGCCCTGCATGCTGGCCTTGACAAACGCCGCCACGGCGCGCGGGCGTTCCTTGATGGTTTTTTCCATGCACACGATGGTCGTCGAGTACGGTGGCCAGCCATGGTCGGCCAGCAAAAACACCGCGGGCTTGATGCGCGTCTGGGTCTCGATCTCCCAGGGCTCGCTGGACAGGTAGCCCTGCTGCACCACGTTCTTGTCGGCCACGAAGGGCTGGATGTTGAAGGTGTAGGGCCGCACCTGCGCGTCGTTCAGGCCCAGCTTGTTGCGCAGCCAAGGCCAGTAGGTCTGCTGCCCCGCGGGCGAGATGAGGATGGTTTTGCCCTTCAGGTCCTCCAGCCGATTCAGCACGCCGGGGTGGCCGATCAACACCTGCGGGTCTTTCTGGAAGGCGGCTGCCACGGTGACTGCTGAAACGCCCTGCTCCCAGCCCTTGATGGTCTGCGCCACATCGGCCATCACGCAGTCGGTCTGGCCGGCGGCCATCAGCTGCATCACGTTGACCTGCGGCCCACCCATGCGGATGCGCACGTCCAGCCCCTGCTGCTTGTACATCCCATTCGCCAGCGCCTGGTAGAAGCCCCCGTGCTCGGCCTGGGCAAACCAGTTGGTGGTGAAGCTGAACTTGTCTTGCGCTGCTGCCGGCAACGCGGCAACCCAGGCGGTCAGAGCCAGCAAGCAGAACTTCCGTACCAGCTTCATCGGGACTCCTTCGGGAAATCGGCCCGCCTGCATGCGCAGCGACCGCGCAGTGGCCGACACCAACAACGAAGAACGATTGTAGGAAGCCACCGGCCGCTGCGGCGCGTGCCTGGCGCGACCGTCCTGGGCCCGCGGGCGCGTTCAAGCCGACGGTAAGCGGGCCAGCACCTTCACCGCCCCCGCCGCATCGGCCTTCAACACCAGCCCTTCGCCGGAGGCGGTGTTCGTGCTCGCCAGGTCGGACAACACGAACATGTGCGTCACCCAGACCTCGAAGCGCCCACGCTGTGCACCGGCCTGCACCACGGCGCGCCGCAGTGCGGCCAGCGACTCGGCATTCGTCGATTCGGTGGCGCCGCGCGGTGACCCCAGCGCCGCCCACCTGTCGGCCGCACCGAAGGCCAGCGTTGCCGTGTCGACACAGCGGCACCAGGGGCTGGCGCGCACGCGCGCGGGCTGCAAGCCACGCGTCTTGAACCACTGACCAATGCGCTGGGCCTGCGCGCGGCCCTCGTCGCTGAGGTTGCGCTGCGTGCTGCAGTCACCCAGCTTGAACTGCGGCGGGTCGAAGGTGCCCGGCGCCAGCGCGTGGCGCAGCGCCAGCACCACACCGCCTTCGCGCAGCAGCGCTGCCGCATCGCCATCGGCCGCAGCCCAGGCCTGCGCTGCCGGCAAAGCCAGACTGGCGCCAAGAAAGTGACGGCGATTGAACATGGGGGCTGTCATGAGCTGCGAGCTAAAGGGTAGCGTCCCCTTTATGAATGGACGCCCTGTATTCTTCCCAGACCCCACCCCTGCGGAGCCGCACATGAAGATCCCCTCGCTCAAGGAAGTCGTCAGCGCCGAAGAATGGCAACTGCGCGTCAACCTCGCCGCGGCCTATCGGTTGGTGGCCGCGTATGGCTGGAGCGACCTGGTGTTCACGCACATCTCGGCGCGCATCCCGGGCCCGGCGCATGCGTTCCTGATCAACCCGTATGGGCTGATGTTCGACGAGATCACCGCGTCCAGCCTGGTGCTGATCGACCAGCAGTGCAACAAGTTGCGCGAGTCGCCGTTCCCGGTGAACCCTGCGGGCTTCACCATCCACAGCTGCATTCATGAGGTGCGTGAAGACGCAGCCTGTGTGTTGCACACGCACAGCCGCGCCGGCGTGGCGGTGAGCGCGCAAAAGGCCGGCGTGCTGCCTATCAGCCAGCAGTCCACGCTGATCCTCAATTCCCTGGCGTACCACGACTACGAAGGCATTGCCCTGCATGTCGAAGAGAAGCCGCGCCTGCAGGCCAACCTGGGCCAGGCCAACTACCTGATGCTGCGCAACCACGGCCTGCTGACCGTGGGCCGCAGCATCGCCGAGGCCTTTGTGAACATGTATTTCTTTGAGAACACCTGCCGCGTGCAGATCGACGCACAAGGCGGCGGTGAACTCAAGCTCATCGGCCCGGGGCCGATGGCTGCCAACGCAAACATTGGCAAGGCGGCCACCGCCGGCCAGGGTGCCAACCTGGCGTGGCCCGCGCTGCTGCGCAAGCTGGAGCGCGAAAATCCGGGTTATGACGTGTGACACCCCGCGGGCCCTGAGCTGAAGCCGCCCGAAAGCGAAGACGAGCGACGACGAGGACGCTGCATCGGGCCGAGCCTGCAGTGAGCCAGGCCGAGCCGGCCCCCGGCCGGGCTGTCAGGCCTGGGCCACCGCGTGGTGGGCCATCAACTCCAGCGCCTGCACCAGCGCCGAGTGGTCGAGCTGGTCCATGCCGTTGGCAGCACAGGTTTGCATCAACTGCGCCACGCCGGCCGTTTGCGGCAGGCTCACGCCTATCGCCTTGGCGCCTTGCAGGGCCAGGTTCAGGTCTTTCTGATGCAGCGCGATGCGGAATCCCGGGTTGAAGGTGCGTTTGATCATGCGTTCGCCATGCACTTCAAGAATGCGACTGGCGGCAAAGCCACCCATCAGTGCCTGGCGCACCTTGGCCGGGTCGGCGCCGGCCTTGCTGGCGAAGACCAGGGCCTCGCTGACGGCCGCGATGTTCAGCGCCACGATGATCTGGTTGGCGACCTTGGTGGTCTGGCCGTCGCCGCTGCCGCCCACATGGGTGATGTTCTTGCCCATCAGCGCAAACAGCGGCTTGGCGCGCTCGAAAGCGGCTTCGCTGCCGCCGACCATGATGGTCAGGCTGGCGGCCTTGGCGCCGACCTCGCCGCCCGACACGGGGGCGTCCAGGTAGTCGCAGCCCAGCGCCTTGATCTGCGCGGCGAAGGTCTTGGTTTCGAAGGGCGAGATCGAGCTCATGTCGATCACGAGCTTGCCCGCGCTCAGGCCCGCCGCGACGCCACCGTCGCCAAACAGCACCTTGTGCACGTCGGGCGTGTCGGGCAGCATGAGGATGACGATGTCGACATGCTGGGCCACCTCGGTGGCGCTGGCGCACGGCACGGCGCCGGCCTCGGCCAGTTCAGCGCGCAGCTTGCTGCGGGTGTGAACGTAGAGCTTGTGCCCAGCGGCGAGCAAATGCCCGGCCATGGGCGCGCCCATGATGCCCAGGCCGATGAAACCGATGTTCAATGCTTGCGTGCTCATGTCTGGTGGGTGTGCGGGAGTGAAGGGCGCGCTACTGTGCCAGACGCTGGCGCCAACCCAGGCCGGCTTCGGTGGTGGTGGTGGGTTTGTACTCGCAGCCTATCCAGCCGCTGTAGCCGATGCGGTCCAGGTGCGCGAACAGGAAGGCGTAGTTGATCTCGCCCGTGCCCGGCTCGTTGCGGCCCGGGTTGTCGGCCAGTTGAATGTGACCGATGCGCGGCAGGTACTTCGTCATCGTCGCTGCGAGTTCGCCTTCGCAGCGCTGCGCGTGGTAGATGTCGTACTGCACAAAGGTGTTGTCGGCGCCGACTTCATCGAGCACAGAGATGGCCAGCGCCGTGCGATTCAACCAGAAGCCGGGGATGTCGAAGTTGTTGATGGGCTCGATCAGCAGCTTCAGCCCGGCCTTGTTCAACTCGGATGCGGCGTAGCGCAGATTGGCAACAAAGGTGGCGCGCAGGGTCGCGTCGTCCACACCCTGTGGCGCCTTGCCGGCCAGGCAGTTGAGCTGCGGCACGCCCAGCGTCTTGGCGCAGTCGATGGCCTGGGCCACACCAGCCCGAAACTCTGCCTCGCGCCCGGGGTGGCACGCGATGCCGCGCTCGCCCGCGTCCCAATCACCGGCGGGCAGGTTGTGCAGCACCAGTTGCAGGCCGTGCGCGTCGAGCCGCTGCCTGATGTCGGCGGCCGCAAAGGCGTAGGGAAACAGAAACTCCACCGCCGTGAAGCCGGCCTGGGCGGCGTGCTCGAAGCGGTCGAGGAAGGCGTGCTCGGTGAAGAGCATGGTGAGGTTGGCGGCAAAGCGTGGCATGGGTCGTCCTTACTCGAGCAATCTGGCCATCTCTGGGCACCGTTGGTCTTCGCGCTGACGGCCATCGATCACCGCGAACTCGTTGAAGTCTTCGGCCGCGGTGCCCACGGCGATGCGGGCCATTGTCTAGAGTATCACCGCCGCCAGCAGCGGCACTCGACACGTCCGCGCCATGGCCTGGTCCGAAAGGACCAGTGACTCGCCAGCCTGGCCTGCCTACGCTGTGACCAGCAGGCACTGAGCAAGGAGGCCGTCATGTGGGATTCAACGACGTTGACCGCGCCCGGGCTCTGCTCGGCCTGCTCCAGACGAACCGGTTCGCGCCGCCGTCTGGCCCGCTTGGCCTGAACGTTTGCCCTGGAGACCGTCATGAAACTGCATCCCCTGCTACTCGCCGCCGGCCAGACCCTGCGCATCAACACCCGCATCAACGTCAACAGCAACCGCAGCCTGTTGCTGCAGTCGGCCGGCACCGTCTTCCTGGGCGACAGCACCGTTCTAGGTGACGGCGCCACGCTGGCGACCTGGTCCCGGGCAGCACCCTGCACCTGGGCCTGGACGGCAGCGTAAGCCCTGCCAGCAGGGCGGGCGCAAGCGGTCTAGACTGCGCCGCTTCACCGCCGTCCATGACCCCTCACATGCCCCCACTGTCCCGCCTGGCCGCCGCGCTGCTGCTGGCCGCCCCTGTGTTCACCGCCGCCCAGGCCGACGAGGTCTCGGCTTGCACTGACTTCGACGCCTACGCCAATGGCCGATGGGCCGCGGCCACCGAGCTGCCGGCCGACCGGGCGCGCATCGGCAACTTCGACACGCTGCGTGTGGCCAACGACCGACTGCTGGAGACTGGCCTGGCCGAGCTGGCCCGCAGCCCCGCACGCCAGGCCACGCCCGGCCTGAAGCTGCTGGCCGCGCAGTACCGCGCCGGTATGGACAGCGCGGCCATCGAAAAGCGCGGCCTCTCGGCGGTGCAGCCCTGGCTGGCGCGCATCCAGGCGGTGGAGCGCCACACCCTGCCCGTGCTCATCGGCGAGATGGCGCGTTTGCAGGTCGGCGCTCCGCTGGCGGTGTTTGTGGGCACCGACGCCAAGGACGCCACGCGCCGTGTACTGCAGCTCAGCCAGTCCGGCCTGGGCCTGCCCGACCGCGACGACTACTTCGCCAGCGACGACAACAGCCGCCGCTTGCAGACGGCCTACCGCGTCTACGCGCAGCGCCTGCTGCAAGCCGCCGGCGCGCCGGCCGACGCGGCCACGCTGGACGCGCTGATGGCCTTCGAGAAAGATCTCGCGCAGGCCTCGGCCACGCGTGTGCAGCGCCGCGACCCGAACGCCGCCTACAACGTGATGACGCCGGCCTCGCTGAAAGTGCAAGCGCCGGGATTTGACTGGGCCACCTGGCTGCAGGCCTATGCCGGCCTGGGCGAAACACAGCGGCTGATCGTCGGCCAACCGGGCTTTGCCCAGGGCGTGGCCACGCTGGCGCAGACCGCGCCGCTGGACACCTGGCGCACCTACCTGCGTGTGCGTGCGCTGGACGCCATGGCCGAGTACGGCCCGCCGGCGCTGGCACAGCCCCACTTCGACTACCACCAAGCCACCATCCGCGGCCTGAAGGCCGCGCCGCCGCGTGTGGAGCAGGTGATCCTGATGATCGGCGGGCGCACCGGAGGCTCGCCGCTGGGCGAGGCCCTGGGCGAGCTGTTTGTCACCCAGGCTTTCTCGCCCCTGGCACAGCAGCGCGCGCTGGCGATGGTGGCCGACATCAAGACCGCCATGCAGCGCCGCATCGACGCACTGCCCTGGATGAGCCCACCCACCAAGGCCCTGGCGCAGGCCAAGCTGGCGGCGATGGCGGTGAAGATCGGTGGCCCCGGGCAATGGAAAACCTACGACGGCCTGGCGCTGCAGCCCGACGATTTCGCGGGCAACCTGCTGAAGATCAACGCCTGGAACAGCGCGCAGCGCCTGGCCGAGCTGAACCGACCCGTGGACCGCAGCCGCTGGAACACCAGCCCGCACATCGTCAACGCCTTTGCGGCCGCGGGCAACCAGATCGTCTTTCCGGCCGGCATCCTGCAGCCGCCCTTCTTCGACGAGAAGGCCGACGACGCCAGCAACTACGGCGGCATCGGCATGGTCATCGGCCACGAGATCACGCACCACTTCGACGACCGCGGCCGCCAGTTCGACGCCGTGGGCAACCTGCGTGACTGGTGGCAGCCCGCCGACGCCGCCGCCTACAAGGCGCGCGCCGACCAAGTCGCCGCGCTGTACAGCAGCTACGAGCCGGTGCCCGGCCTGCGCATCAACGGCCGCCAGACCCTGGGTGAGAACATCTCCGACCTGGCCGGTGTGCAGATCGCCTACGACGGCCTGCAGATTGCGCTGCAACGCCAGCGTGCCGCCGGCAAGCCCGCGCCGCTGGTCGACGGCCACACGCCCGCGCAGCGCTTTTTCCTGTCGCACGCCGCCATCTGGCGCACCAAGTACCGCACCGAGGCCTTGGTGGACCAAATCCGCACGGGCCAGCATTCCCCGGGCCGCTGGCGCGTGCTGGGGCCGCTGTCCAACATCCCCGCCTTTGCCCAGGCCTTTGGCTGCAAGCCGGGTGACGCCATGGTGGCCGGCGAGCCCATCGTGGTGTGGTGACAGCTACTGTGCGGTAAGTCCCGGTCCTCGCGGGCGTCCGGGCGGGCGGCCCCGCCCGAAGCGTCGCGCCCTCAACCCAGGCTGAAGACCTCGTTGATGGCGCTCTTCACGCCGCCGCCCATCTGCGGCCCGCCGCCGGCCACCACGATGCCGTCGCCCACCACCACCGCGCCCATGCCGTGGCGCGGCGTGAGCATGGGGGCGTGGGATTCCCAGCGCTCGCTGGCTGGGTCCCAGGCTTCGTTCTGGCCGTAGACACGGTTGGTGCCCTCGCCGCCCATCGCAAAGACACGGCCGCGGTAGAGCACGCAGCCGTGGCCGCTGCGCGCCGTGGGCATGGGCAGACGGAGGGTCCAGCGGTCGGTTTGCGCGTCGTAGCTGTGGTGCAGGTTGCTGTTGGTGTGGAAGGAATCGACGCGCCCGCCGATGACGTGGATGGCGTTGTTGACGACGACGATGCCGGTGTGGTCGCGCGCCCATCACACAGCGACATCACGCAGCGGCATCAGGCAACGACATTGCGCAGCGACATCACGCAGCGCCGCCGGCCTAGGGGCCGCCCGTGTGCGCCATGTCACTGGGCGCGTGGTGGTGATGCCAGAATGCCATCAACCACGCAGCCCACGATGAACCCCACCCGCTCCGATCTACGCGTTTTGGTCGCAGGCGGCGGCATCGGCGGCATTGCCGCAGCACTGGCGCTCACCAGGCGCGGCTTCGATGTGAAGGTGCTGGAGCAAGCACCCCAGCTGGGCGAAATCGGCGCTGGCATCCAGCTCGGGCCCAACGGCTTTGCGGCCTTCGACGCCCTGGGCATCGGCCCCACCGCGCGGGCCCGTGCTGTCTACACCGACGAGATGCTGATGCACGACGCCATCGACGAGACCTGCGTCGGCCGCATCCCCACCGGCGAGGCCTTTCGCCAGCGCTTTGGCAACCCGTATGCGGTGATCCACCGCGCCGATGTTCACGCCAGCTTGCTTGAAGGCGCGCAGGCCACGGGCCGCATCGAAGTCGCCACCGGCACACAGGTGGAGCGTGTGGAACAAGATGAACACAGCGTGACGGTGACCGACAGCCGCGGCGGCCAGCACCGCGGTGTGGCGCTGATAGGCGCCGACGGCGTGAAGAGCGCCGTGCGCCAGCAGTACGTGGGCGATGCGGCGCGTGTCTCGGGCCACGTGGTCTACCGCGCCGTGGTCGACAAAGCCGACTTCCCCGCCGACCTGCGCTGGAACGCCGCCAGCATCTGGGTCGGCCCGAACTGCCATCTGGTGCACTACCCGCTGCGCGGCGGCGAGCAATACAACGTGGTCGTGACCTTCCACAGCCGCGATACCGAGCAGTGGAGTGTTCGCGAAGGCAGCCGCGAAGAAGTGCAAAGCTACTTCGAAGGCATCTGCGCGCGGGCCCGCCAGCTCATCGACCTGCCCAAGGATTGGAAACGCTGGGCCACCGCCGACCGCGACCCCATCGGCCAATGGGCTTACGGCCGCGCCGTGTTGCTGGGTGACGCCGCCCACCCCATGCTGCAGTACCTGGCCCAGGGTGCGTGCATGGCGATGGAAGATGCGGTGACGCTGGGCGAAGCCCTGCGCGTGCACGACAACGACTGGCCCGCCGCCTTTGCGCGCTACCAGCGTTCGCGCGTGGCACGCACCGCGCGCACCGTGCTTTCGGCACGCGAGATGGGCCGCCTGTTCCACGCCCAGGGTGTGGACCGCTTGGTGCGCAACGACCTGTGGAAAGGCCGCTCGCCAGAACACTTCTACGACGCGCTGCAATGGCTGTACGGCTGGCGCGTCGACAACTGCCTGGCCGATTGAGCGTCAACCGACATCCGCCCGCGAAAGACCCGGCATGAACCACCCGACGCCCCCCGAAGGCCTGGCCGCCATCGAACAACAGCGCCAAGCCTTCTACGCCCAGGCTGAGCACGAGCACCTGGCACCGCTGTGGACACGGCTGAAGAGCCTGGTGCCCGCCGT
>JANOLY010000503.1:0-8687 GCA_031420055.1 Burkholderiales bacterium
GCGCACCAGCGGGTCGCCGCCTTCGCCCTTGAAGTACTGGGCCACGATCCAGGGCCCGCGCACCAGCACGTCGCCCGAGGTGGCGCCGTCCCAGGGCAGTTCATGCCCGGCTGCGTCCACGATCTTCATGTCCACGCCGTACACCGCCCGGCCCTGGCTGCTCATCACAGCCAGCCGTTCGGCGTCGCTCATCGCTCCATGCTTGGCCTTGAAGGCTGCCGCCGTGCCGATGGGGCTCATCTCGGTCATGCCCCAGGCGTGGATGACGCGCACGCCGTAGTCGTTCAAGAACTTGGCGATCATGGCCGGCGGGCAGGCCGAACCACCGATGGCGCTGCGCCGCATGGTGCTGAACTTCAGGCCGTTGGCCTCCACATAGGCCAGCAGGCCCTGCCATACGGTGGGCACGCCGGCCGAGAGGGTGACGCGCTCGCTCTCGAACAAGTCGTACAGCGACTTGCCGTCCAGCCCCGGGCCGGGCAGCACCAGCTTGGCGCCCGTCATGGGGGCCAGGTAGACGATGCCCCAGCTGTTGACGTGGAACATGGGTACCACGGGCAGCACGGTGTCGGTGGCGCTGCAGCCCAGGCAGTCGGGCAGGGCGGCGGCCATCGTGTGCAGAACAGTGCTTCGGTGGCTGTACAGCACGCCCTTGGGGTTGCCCGTGGTGCCGCTGGTGTAGCACAGCGACGAGGCCATGTTCTCGTCGAACGACGGCCACACAAACGGGTCGCTCTCGGCCGCCAACAGGTCCTCAAAACACAGCAGGCCGGGGATCTTGGCGGCGGCCTCACCTGTGGGCATGTGCTGGCGCGAGGTCATGGCGATGAAGTGCTTGACCGTCGTCAACCGCGCCACTACGGCCTGCACCAGCGGCAGGAAGCTCATGTCGAAGCACAGCACGCTGTCTTCGGCGTGGCCGGCGATGTAGGCCAGCTGGTCCGGGTGCAGGCGCGGGTTCAGCGTGTGCAGCACCGCGCCGCTGCCGCTGACAGCGTAGTACAGCTCCATGTGGCGGTGGGTGTTCCAGGCCAGGGTGCCGACCCGGTCGCCCGGTTTCACGCCCAGCCCGGCCAGCGCGTTGGCCAGCTGGCGCGCGCGCGCCGCCAGTTGGCGGTAGGTGCAGCGGTGGATGTCGCCCTCGACGCGCCGCGACACCACCTCTTGTTCGCCGTGGTGGCGCTCGGCGTGCACCAGCAGGGAAGAAATCAGCAGCGGTGCTTGCATCATCTGGCCGAGCATGGGGAACCTTTCGTGGGTGTGGCGTGAGACGGGTGGCGCACAGCCTGCACCCGGCGGGCGCCCATTGTCGCGTCAAGGCTGCGGCGTGTTGCCGGGCTTTCAGGGTGGCGGGGCGAGGAATGGCCTTAGCGCCCCGCTGCCGTGCCGCGCGTCTCGAACCAGCGCTTGAGCAACGCACGCTCGGCTTCGGTGAGGCCGGTGGAGTTGTTCATGGGCATCAGCCGCAGCACCACGGCCTGCTGGTAGATCTGCAAGGCATGTTGCTGCACGAATTCGGGCGTGTGCAGCGCCACGTTCTTTTGCTGCACCTGCGCGTTGTGGCAGGCCACGCAGCGCTGTTCCATCACGCGGCTGACTTCAGCCATCGCCACCGGCGCGGCACGCGCGGCCTGGGCCGGCCGTGGTGGTGGTGCCAGCCACACGGCCAGCGCCAGCAGCAGCGCCACGCCGCCGACGGCGTACTCCCAGGGCACCCGCATGCCCTGCACCAGCGCCCTGTGGCGAACCACAAAGCTGTGCCTGATCAGCGCGCCGGCCGCCATCAGCAGCACCAGCACCAGCCAGTTAAGGGGCCCTTGGTAGAGCCACCCGTAGTGGTTGGACAGCATGGCCACCAGCACCGGCAGCGTGAAGTAGGTGTTGTGCACGCTGCGCTGCTTGCCGCGCTGGCCGTGCAGGGCGTTCACGGGCTCGCCCGCCTTCAGCTGCGCGATCACCTTGCGCTGGCCCGGGATGATCCAGAAGAACACATTGGCGCTCATGGCGGTGGCCAGCATCGCGCCGACCAGCAAGAAGGCCGCGCGGCCCGCAAACAGCTGGCACACCAGCCACGTCAGCGCCACCACCAGCACCAGCACCAGCACCAGCGCCGCCACGCGGGCGTCGCCACCGACACGGCCGCGCCTTTCGCCCACGCGGCGGCAGATCTGGTCGTAGGCCAGCCAGAAGACCACCAGCAAGCCTAACGAGGCAGCGATGGCCGCGCCGGGCGACCAGTCGTGCACGCTCTTGTCGACCAAGAAGGTGGCCGCATTGAACAGGTACATCACCGTGAACAGCGCCATCCCGGTCAGCCAGGTGGCGTAACTTTCCCAGTAGAACCAATGCAGCTTGTCGGGCAGGTTGGGGGGCGCCAGCGTGTACTTCTGCGGGTTGTAGAAGCCGCCGCCATGCACCGCCCACAACTCGCCGCCCACGCCCTTGTTCTGCAGGTCGGGGGCGTCAGGTGGCGTCAGGCTGTTGTCGAGAAAGACAAAGTAGAACGAAGCGCCTATCCACGCGATGGCCACCACCAGATGCGCCCAGCGCAGCAGCAGGTTGGCCCAGTCGAGCAGGTAGGTTTCCATGGGGTTGGTTTACGACAGAGCACAGTCGCCGGGCGGGTGCTGGAGGTGCATTCGCCAAGGGCCGATACGGAACAAACACGGGTCATCCATGGGGCCAGGTCTTGCGTTTTGCTTTGGAGCCGACCGAACTTGAGGTTGCAGATTGCAACCTCAAGTTGGCGAACTCATCGTCGCTGAGCTGGAACATGAAGTCCTCGGGAAAGCGAGCGCGGTTGCGGTTGACCTGCTGGTTGAGACGCTTGGTGGTCTCGCCGTAGAAGCCTGCCAGGTCGGTGTCCAGCAATACGCGCTGGCTGCGGATGAGATGGATGCTCTGCGCGATCGCGCCGATGGACAGCGACTCGACATTGCGGTTCGCGGCGGCACTCATTGCGGGGCATGCCCCTGTAGCCGTGAACAATGCAGCCCTGCCATTTACAACCCTAACTGCCCCGGTACGTGCTGTACGCCCACGGGCTGACCAGCAGCGGCACGTGGTAGTGGCCGTCGGCCTGCGCCACGCCGAAGTCGAGCTGCACGGTGTCAATGAACGGCGGCTCAGGCAGCACCACGCCACGTGCGCGGAAGTAGGGCGCCACCTCGAACAGCAGCCGGTAGCGGCCGGCTGTCAGGTCGGTACCGGTCAGCAGCGGACCGCCGGCGCGGCCGTCGGCGTCCAGCGTCAGGCTCCGCAGGGTGGTGGCCTCACCCGTGCCGTGCACACGCTGCAGGGTGACGCGCATGCCCGCCGCAGGGCAGCCGTGGGCGGTGTCGAGGACGTGGGTGCTGAGCTGTCCCATGGGGTGCGTAGGTTGCGGTGGACTCAGGTGGGCGCGGATTGCCGTGCTCAGGCCGTGCCGGCCGGCTCGATGCTGAGGTGTTGGAGCGCCATGGCCGCCGACATGATGTCGATGCCTTGGTAGCGGCCCATGCTGAGCAGGTCGGAGTCACCTGAGACGACGAGGCTGGCTTGCGCTGCGACTGCCACCGCAATGACGTGATCGTCGTCGGCATCGGCGGGCACCACACGGGGCACTTCTTTGGGTTCAACCACGTCGACGATCTCCAGATAGTCGGTCAACACGCCGCGAGCTGATCGGCCAATCACGGCAAGCTGTTTGGCCGGTGATGGTCTGGACAACACGTCGGCAAGTTCGGTCAGCAGCGCCGGGCTGCTGACGAGACGAAGGTCGTCGCGCCGTCGGATGGCCTGAAGCAGGCCAAAGGGCTTGCCGCGCCAAAGCAACGCGGACAGGGCCACGTTGGTATCCAGGACGATCCTCAAACTGCGCCGTCGCCAACTTGCCCGCAACCTTGGCTGTGCGCTCGCCGTTCAGACCGCGCGGCCTTCACCTCGGCTGTGATCTCGACTTCGGTCATGGGCTCCATGCCCGCCGCCTCAAGCGCGGGCACGATGGCCAGGAGCCGATCAAACGCAGCGCTTCGCTTGTCTTTGGCGGCCAGAAACTCCACGAAGTCTTCGACCTCGGCCACCTGCTGCGGCGATAGCGCCTTGATCTTCGCAAGCAACAACTGTTCAGGCGCGTTCATGGCATCGGCTCCTTGGGCGTGGCAACTTCGCTGCTGTGATGCAGTGGTGGCCATCGTATCGCCATTGACGTGGGCGGTGTCGAGCGGCTGGGCGCCAAGCCGCCCTCTGGCGGGCAGGATGGGCATGTGAATAAACTCAAGCATAGACGGCGCAGACAGTCATGACACTTCCACCCCCCATCCCAGAGCATCCCCCCGACCCCTACCCGCGCGACCTGCGCGGTTACGGCCGCACGCCGCCGCATGCGCAGTGGCCCGGCCAGGCGCGTGTGGCGGTGCAGTTTGTGCTGAACTACGAAGAAGGCGGCGAGAACAGCCCGCTGCATGGCGACGCCGGCACGGAGGTCTTCCTGTCAGAGATCGTCGGTGCGCAAAGCTTCGACACGCGGCATCTGTCGATGGAGTCGATGTACGAGTACGGCTCGCGCGCCGGGGTGTGGCGCGTGCTGCGCGAGTTCGATGCGCGCGGCCTGCCGCTGACGGTGTTCGGCGTGGTCAGCGCGCTGGAGCGTTACCCCGAATTGGTGGCCGCCTTCATGGCGCGCGGCGACGAGATCGCCAACCATGGCCAGCGCGGGATACACCACCAGCACCTGCCCGAAGCCACCGAGCGCGAGCACATCGCGCAGGCCACCGAGCGCCTGCGCGCCCTGACCGCAAACGCCTGGCCGCTGGGTTGGTACACCGGGCGCGACAGCCCGCGCACGCGCCGCCTGGTGGCCGACCAGGGCGGCTACGCCTACGACAGCGACTACTACGGCGACGACCTGCCCTTCTGGACGCAGGTCGAAAAGACCGACGGCACCCTGGCCCCGCGACTGGTGCTGCCCTATGCGCTGGACACCAACGACATGCGCTTTGTGCAGGCCCAGGGCTTCAACACCGCCGAGCACTTCTTCCACTACCTGCGTGATGCCTTCGACGCCCTGTATGCCGAAGGCGACCCCCAGGGCGAGAACCGCCCGCGCATGATGAGCGTGGGCATGCATTGCAGGCTGCTGGGCAAGCCCGGGCGCATCAGCGCGCTGCAACGCTTTTTGGACCACATCGGCCGCCACCCGCAGGTGTGGGTGTGCCGGCGCATCGACCTGGCGCGGCATTGGCAGGCCACCCACCCCTTCAACCCGGACACGGCCTTCGTCGTGCGACAGGACGCTGAATGCTGACGCTCGAACAGATCAACCACGCCGACGCGGCCGGCTTTTGCGCGCTGCTGGAGGGCGTCTACGAGCAGTCGCCCTGGGTCGCCCAGGCTGCGTTCGAACTCCGCCCGGCCGGCGGTTTTGCTTGCATCGCCACCCTGAAACTGGCCCTGGTCGCCGCCGTGCGCGCGGCCGACCCGTCACTGCAACGCGACTTGATCCGCGCCCACCCCGAACTGGCCGGCAAGGCCCTGGTCAGCCGCGCGCTGACGGCCGAGAGCACGCACGAGCAAGGCACGGCGGGCCTGGCCGACTGCACGCCCGCCGAGTTCGCGCGCCTGCAGCAGCTGAATGCCGACTACAACGCGCGCTTCGGCTGGCCGTTCATCCTGGCCGTGCGCGGCCCGCGCGGGCTGGGGTTGAACCGCCGCCAGATCATCGACACCTTCGAGCGCCGCCTGGACGGCCACCGCGACGACGAGTTCGCCGAGTGCCTGCGCCAGATCCACCGCATCGCCGAGCTGCGGCTGAACCAGAAGTTCGCTGTCGCGCCCTTGCTTGGCGAGCAGGTGTGGGACTGGGCTGAAGCCCTGGCCCAGCACAGCGACCCGGGCTTCAAGGAGCAAGGCCAGTTGACGGTGACCTACCTCACCGACGCCCACCAAGCGTGCGCCAAGCAACTGCAAGCGTGGATGCGCGAGTGCGGGTTTGACGAGGTGCACCAAGACGCCGTGGGCAACGTGGTGGCCGTGTATCACGGCGCCAAGCCGGACGCGCGCCGGCTGCTCACCGGCAGCCACTTCGACACCGTGCGCAACGCCGGCCGCTACGACGGCAGGCTGGGCATCTTCGTGCCCATGGTGCTGGTGCGCGAGCTGCACCGCGCCGCCCGGCGGCTGCCGTTCGGCATCGAGGTGCTGGGTTTTGCTGAAGAAGAAAGCCAGCGCTACAAGACCAGTTTTCTGGGCTCGGGCGCACTCACGGGCCAGTTCAACCCGGCCTGGCTGGACCAGCCCGACACCGACGGCGTGCGCATGCAAGACGCCATGCACGCCGCCGGCCTGCCCGGCACGCTGGAGGCGATCAACGCGATCAAGCGCGACCCGGCGCGCTACCTGGGTTTTGTCGAGGTGCACATCGAGCAAGGCCCGGTGCTGAACGAGCTGGACTTGCCGTTGGGCGTCGTCACCTCCATCAACGGCAGCGTACGCTGGCAGGTGCAGATCACCGGCACGGCCAGCCACGCCGGCACCACGCCCATGGACCGCCGACGCGACGCTGCGGCCGCGGCGGCCAAGTTGATCCTTTACGTCGAGCGGCGTGCCGCCAGCGTGCCCGATGTGGTGGGCACCGTGGGCATGCTGCCGGTGCCGGCCGGCTCGGTCAACGTCGTGCCCGGGCGCTGCCACTTCAGCCTGGACCTGCGCGCCACCACCAACGCGGCGCGCGATGCGCTGGACAAGGATGTCTGCGACGCCCTGGCCGCCCAGTGCGAACGTCGCGGCCTGAGCTTCACGCTCGAGCAAACCCAGCGCGCCAGCGCCGCCCCCAGTGACCCGGCTTGGCAGGCGCGCTGGGAAGCCGCCGTCACGGCACTGGGCCTGCCCGTGCACCGCCTGCCCAGCGGCGCGGGGCACGACGCCATGCAGCTGCATCAAGTGATGCCGCAGGCGATGCTGTTCATGCGTGGCATGAACTCGGGCATCAGCCACAACCCGCTGGAATCCATCACCGCCGACGACACCGAGCTGTGTGTGCGGGCCTTCGAGCAACTGCTCGAACAATTGGCCGCCGAGCAGAAATGAACTACGCCGCGCTGGATGCCTGGGTTGACGCGCACTTCGACGACGAGGTTCGCTTTCTGCAAGCCCTGGTGCAGTGCGCCACCGACACGCCACCGGGCGACAACACCCCGCACGCGCTGCTCACGGCCCGCCTGCTGGCCGCGATGGGCCTGCCCGCCGAGCAGCACGCCGTGCCCGAGGCCGAGGTGCGGGCTGCGGGCCTGCAGTCCGTCACCAACCTTATCGTGCGCCGGCGTTATTCAGCAGGTGAGGCCGCGGGCGGGCCGGTGGTGGCGCTGAATGCGCATGGCGACGTGGTGCCGCCTGGCGAGGGCTGGACGCACGGGCCCTACAGCGGCGACATCGAGGGCGGCCGCTTGTACGGGCGCGCCGCAGCAGTCAGCAAGAGTGACTTCGCCACTTACACATTCGCCACACGTGCGCTCGAATCGCTGGGCCTGCCACTGGTCGGCAGCATCGAACTGCACTTCACCTACGACGAAGAATTCGGCGGCGAACTGGGCCCCGGCTGGCTGCTGGCCCAGGGCCTCACCAGACCCGATCTGCTGATCGCCGCGGGCTTCAGCTACCAGGTGGTCACCGCCCACAACGGCTGCCTGCAACTGGAAGTCACGCTGCACGGCCTGGCCTCGCACGCCGCCTACCCCGAGACCGGCGTCGACGCCTTGCAGGCCGCCAACCGGCTGCTGAGCGCGCTGTACGAACACAACACGCTGCTGCGCACGCGCAGGTCCGGTGTGGCCGGCATCACCCACCCCTACCTGAACGTGGGCCGCATCGAGGGCGGCAGCAACACCAACGTGGTACCCGGCAAGGTCACGCTCAAGCTCGACCGCCGCATGATCCCCGAGGAAGACCCGGCCGCGGTGGAAGCCGAGGTGCGCGCGCTCATCGAGCACACGGTGGCGGCCAGCCCCGGCGTGCGGCTGGAGATCAAGCGCTTGCTGCTGGCCGGGCCCTTGAAGCCGCTGCCGGGCAACGCGGCGCTGGTGCAGGCCATCCAAAAACACGCCCTGGCGGTGTTTGGCCAGGCCATCCCGGTCAGCGGCTCGCCGCTGTATACCGATGTGCGGTTGTACGGTGCCCACGGTGTGCCGGCGGTGATCTACGGCGCAGGACCACGCACCGTGCTGCAGAGCAACGCCAAGCGCGCTGACGAGCAGCTGGAACTGGACGACCTGAAGCGCGCCACCAAGGTCGTCGCGCGCACCTTGTTCGACCTGCTGGCGCCCGCGGCGCAGCCAACCGGGGCGTGAGGCCCCGTCGCCGGCTGGGCACCGCGACTGAGCAAGGGGGCCAGCGGGCGCGTGGCCGATCAGTCGAAGTCGAAGGCCAACTGCACCATCATGCCGGCGTCGCCCAGTATGTGGGCGGTGGCCGAAGTCTTCTTGTTGAACTGCCAGCCCAGCGACACCAGCGCCCCCGGCGAGAAGCCCTTGTGGTTGAGCGGTACCTTGTCCTCGAATTCGCCGCGGTAGCCGTACAGCATGCCCGCCGACCACTGGCCAAATAGCTGCGGCTGGCCGAACAGCCCCGGGTAGCGCTTGCCCACGTACAGATAGGCGCTGGGTTGACCGAAAGAATTGCTGAAGTAGGACGCCCCCGCCAGCCAGTTGTTGTCG
>JANOLY010000504.1:0-2983 GCA_031420055.1 Burkholderiales bacterium
GGTACTGGCGAAATCCGCGCTCGGTCTGCGAGTGCACCTTGGTGATGACGGAGATCAGGTCGCGGGTCTTCGGGTCGAGGTGTTTGCCGCAGTCCTTCAGGAAACTGAAGTAGTGCGTCATCGCCTCGGGGCGGGCCTTGATGAGGTAGGTGAGAGCGTCACTCATAGGCAAGGGGTCCGTTGGTTGTTGGGTTGAGCCCTATCATGGCCGCGCGTTTGGCCGTTGGGCAGGGAGACGAACTCATGGCTGCTGTCGATACGCTGGCCAGACCGCGCCGCGATGCTGGCAAACGAAAGCGCCTGCGGCAAGACGATTACCGCCCCGGTGAGCGCGGCTGCAGCGTCGCGCCGTGTCGCCTGGCGCGTGACCAACGAGCGCCAACCCAGCCATGGCAGCCACTGCGTCGCGGACCGACCGGCGATCATGAGATCCCCGCCGACGGGTTCGCGGCCTGCTGGAGTTCGCCGTGCCCCTCGCGGCCGAGCCCGCGATAGATCGCGGCAAGCGCTTGATCTTCGCTCGGGAAGATGTTCTCGACGCCGATGACTTCGAAGAGCCCGGTGGCGTGCATGACGTCGAGCACCTGCTTCTTCAGGCCGCTGAACGCGACGGTGATGCCGCTGCTGCGCAAGCCCTCCACCAAGTGGCGCACCACTTCCTCTCCTGAGGCGTCCATCTGGTTGATGCCGCCGCTGACGACGAGCAGCACCTTGGCCTGCGGCTTGCGCGCCACGGCCTCCAGCACAGCCTCCTCGAAGAACGCGGCGTTGGCGAAGTACAGCGCGTCGTCGTAGCGCAGCGCGATCACGTCGGCACTCGTGGGCAGTTCGGGGTGGAAGCGGGTATCGCGCAGCGCCCCGTCCGGGTGACGGCCGAGTTCGGCCACGCGCGGCTTCATCGTGCGCAGCAGATACAAGAGCACGGCCAACGCAGTGCCCATCAGGATGCCTTTGTCCAGATGCGGCGCCGCCAGCAGCGTGACAACGAAAGTGGTGAGAGCCACCATGCCGTCGGCGCGGCTCGCACGCCAGGTGTGCTTCAGTGCCAACGGCGTGATCAGGCTGGTCACCGCCAGCAGGATGATGACGGCCAGGGTGGCCTTCGGCAGGTAATAGAGGTAGGGCGTCAGGAACAACAGCGTGGCGACCACGAAGAGGCCGTTGAAGACCATCGCGAAACCGGTTTTGGCGCCGGCTTGCAGGTTGATGGCCGAGCCGGTGAACGACCCGCAGGCCGGGTAGGACTGGAAGAACGCGCCGCCGAGGTTGGCCACACCCTGCCCGATCAGTTCCTGGTTGGGATCCAGGCGCTGGTGTGTCTTGGCGGCCAGCGCCTTGGCCATGGCGATCGACTCCATGAACCCCACCAGCGCGATCACCAGCGCCGCAGCCAGCAGCGACGCCAGGGCGTCCAGCGTGATGCGGGGCATGCGCAGGGCCGGAAGCCCCTGCGGGATCGCGCCGACAACGCCACCGCCGCCCATGAGTTGCAGCTCGCCCTGCGTGACTGTCTTGATGCGCCAACGGCGGCCATCGGTCTGTGTACCGGGTGGTGCCTGCCCGGTGAGGTACAGCGTCGGCGCGCCGCCATCGCTCGGCTGGGCGCGCTCGAAGTCGGTGTACGCGAACCTGCGTAGCCGGTCCTTGTTGTAGATCGCCGTGTCGGCAGCATCAAGCTGGCTCAGGTGCAACTCATGCCGCAATACCGCCGCGGCACGGATGTCCGTGGACTCGAGCCCGCGCAGCCGCGCCGACTGCTCGGCGGCGCGGGCATTGAGCTCGCGCACGCGCTGGTCGTCGCGGTCGTACCTGAGCACCAGTTCACGTAGGGGCGTGTCGGCAATGTGCTCGATGCGGGCACTGGCCTTCTGCTCGAAGCCGATCAGCTGGCTGACCACGATCGTCAACACGACGGCGATCAGCACGCTGAGCCTGGCGACAATCGCGATGCGCTTGAGCACCAGCATCAGCGCCAGCGCAAACGCCGACATCGCCAGGGTGGGCAGATGGGTCTGCGGCAGGTAGCCGAGCATCTCCCAAACGTCCTTCAGGAAGGACTCGCTGCGGCCTTTGGGAATACCCAGCAGCAGGTCGAGCTGCGACAGCGCAATGATGATAGCCGCGGCGTTCATGAAGCCCAGGATCACCGGGTGCGAGACGAAGTTGACCACGGTGCCGAGCTTGAGCGCCCCCAACGCGAACTGAATCGTGCCCACCATCAGCGTCAGCAGCAACGCGAGTTCGATGTACTCGGCCGAGAACGGGGCGGCTAACGGCGTGAGCGCTGCCGCCGTCATGAGCGAGATGATGGCCACGGGTCCGGTGGCCAGTTGGCGCGACGAACCCCACAGCGCACCGAGGATCGCTGGCACGAAGGCGACGTACAGGCCGAAGTGGACCGGCAGCCCCGAGAGCTGCGCATAGGCCATTGCCTTGGGCACCAGCACCAGCGCGCCGGTAATGCCCGCGATCACGTCGCCGCGCAGAATCAGCGAGCTGACCGGAAACCAGGCGAGGAACGGAAAGAAGCGCACGAGCCGCAAGCCGCGCCCGGAGCCGCCGCTCAGACTGGAACCCGTCACGACACCGCCTGGTAGTAGAGGTTTTGCGGGTGGTTGGCCTGGGCGAAGAAATACCAGCGTTCGGCCAGCAGGCCGAGGTACTGGAGCGCGAAGGCGAGGCCGAACCACGCCGGCGACGCTGCGCTACCGGTGGCCAGCAGCATGGCCGCGGGCACGACGAAGCCGAAGCCGAGGAACAGCCATTTGACGTTGCGCAGGAAGAGCGCGGTCTGGCCGTGGAAGAACTCGCGGGTATTGAACGAACCGCCCATGAAGCCCTGGGAGACCTGCACGATTCGTGGGTGCTTGACGCCGAGCGCGGACTGCAAGGTCGACTTCGGCTTCAGCCGGGCATTGCGGCGCAGCGATGCGACGCGCGCGGCGAGTGCCGCCAGTGTCAGCGCAGCGGCGCCCAGACCGTA
>JANOLY010000505.1:0-7090 GCA_031420055.1 Burkholderiales bacterium
CCTGTGGCCCGATGTGCATTGGGCGCCCGACTACCAGAAGTCGAAAAAGGTCGACCTCGATACGCTCACCCGCGAACAGGTGGCGAGCTGGAAACCCGGCGAAACCCTGCTGCTGAACGGCAAGATGCTGACCGGCCGCGACGCTGCGCACAAACGCATTCAAGACATGCTGGCCAAGGGCGAAGCCCTGCCGGTGAGTTTCAAAGACCGAGTCATTTACTACGTCGGCCCGGTCGACCCGGTGCGCGACGAAGTGATGGGCCCGGCCGGCCCGACCACGGCCACGCGCATGGACAAATTCACCGAGATGATGCTCAGCGAGACGGGTCTGATCGGCATGATCGGCAAGGCCGAGCGCGGCCCGGCCGGCATCGAGGCCATCAAGAAACACAAGAGCGCCTACCTGATGGCCGTGGGGGGTGCCGCCTACCTGGTGGCCAAGGCCATCAAGCACGCTGAGGTGGTGGGTTTTGCCGACCTGGGCATGGAAGCCATCTACGAATTCGACGTGCAGGACATGCCGGTGACGGTGGCCGTCAGCGCCGACGGCACCAGCGTGCACAACACGGGGCCGAAGGAGTGGCAGGCACGCATCGGCAAGATTCCGGTTGTGACGGCTTGAAGCGGATCGCGCGCGCGGGCCGAGCGCCGGGCCGCCCCAAGCCGGCCCGCATCCCCTCGGGGGATCGGCGAACGTACCCGTTCGCCGAGGGGCTCCATTGACCCAGTACTTCGAAGTCCACCCGCAAAACCCGCAGCCGCGGCTGCTGAAGCAAGCCGCGGCCATCCTGCAAGCCGGTGGCATTGCCGCCGTGCCCACTGACAGCAGCTACGCGCTGGTATGCCGGCTGGACGACAAGGCCGCGGCCGAGAACCTGCGCCGCATCCGCCAGGTGGACGACAAGCACCACCTCACGCTGTTGTGCCGCGACCTCAGTGAACTGGCCAGTTATGCCCGGGTCGACAACCGCCAGTTCCGGCTGCTGAAGTTGGGCACGCCGGGGCCCTACACCTTCATCCTCGAAGCCACCAAGGAAGTGCCGCGCCGCTTGAGCCACCCCAGCCGGCGCACCATCGGTCTGCGTGTGCCCGACCACAAGGTGACACAAGAACTGCTGGCGCTGTTTGGTGAACCGCTGTTGGCCGCGACGCTGATCCCCCCGGGCGAAACCGAGGCGTTGAACGACGCCGAAGACATCCGAGAGCGATTTCAGAAAGTGCTGCAAGTGGTGGTCGATGCCGGCGCCTGCCCCATGCAGCCCACCACCGTGATCGACCTCAGCGCCGACGAACCCATGGTCTTGCGCCAGGGCCGCGGCGAGCTGAAGCGCCTGGGGCTGTAGGCGCCGCCGCCGGGCTCACAGGCCCAGCACGCAGCGTGCCGCGGCCAAGTCCTCCAGTGCCGTGCCCACCGACTTGAACAGCGTGATCTGCTCAGCGTGCTGCCGCCCCGGGACGGTCCCGCGCAGCAGTTGCGCGAGTTCGGCCACGACATGCGAGCGGTCCACCACACCGTGCGCGATGGGCTGCACCAGATCGCCGGCCTCGGCCAGCGCGCCGACGACGGTGTCGCAAAAGCAGCGGCTGCGCACGACGGCCTGGTCGTCCACCTCGCGCATGGTTTTGCGAAAAGCGCCCACCAGATCGAGATGGGTGCCGGGCTGCAGCCAAGCGCCGTGCACTAGCGGCTCGCTGGCCGTCGTCGCGCAGCAGACGATGTGTGCCGCGGCCACCGCGCTAGGCAGGTCAATCACCGCCTCGGCTGGCAGGCCCTCGGCCGCCAGCTGCGCGGCCAGCGCTTGCGCACGCTTGCCGTCGCGGCCCCAGATGCCGATGCGCTCCAGCCCCGGGCGCAAGGCCGCATGCGCACGCGCCATCCACGGCGCCAGGTGGCCGCAGCCCACCACCAGCAGCCGCGTCGCTTCGGGCCGCGCCAGGCGCGACGCAGCCAAGGCCGAGGTGGCCGCCGTGCGGCGCACTGTCACCGCGTCGCCATCCAGCAGCGCCAGCAGCCGCCCGCTGGCGCGCTCCAGCACCAGCACGCTGGCGTGCACGGCTTGCGCCGCAGCCGGCATCACGGTGACGAGCTTGGTGACGATCAGCGCATCGTCCCAGGCCGGCATCAGCAGCAGGGTGTCGTGCTCTGAAGACAGGCCGTGCACATGGCGCAGCGGCACCTGCGGCGCGGTGCTGCCGTCGGCAACAAATGCGCGTTCAATGGCCGCGGCCAGCGCCGGCCAAGGCAGGGCCGCGTGGACCGCGGCGGCGTCGAAGACCTGCATCGCTGCGCTATGCCCGCTGGCGGTGTGCGGCATGTGCATGATCGTGTCTCCTCCAAGCGGCCACCGCGCCGCATCGACGCGGCAGTGTAGGCAGATGCGGGCCCGGCAAGTCCCATGAGCCATAGACTTCGGGCGATGGACGCCAACGCAACGCAGCACGCCGACGTGGCCATCGTCGGTGGCGGCGTGATGGGCGCGGCGACGGCTTGCTTTCTGGCCCGCGACCATGGTGCGCGCGTTGTCGTGCTGGAACGCGACCCCAGCCACGCCCGGGCCTCCAGCGCGTTGTCGGCCAGCTCCATCCGCCAGCAGTTCTCGCAGCCCGTGAACATCGCGCTCAGCCTGTGGAGCGTGGCCTTCTTGCGCCGTGTGGCCCAAGAGTTGGCCGTTGCCGGCGAGATGCCGCCGCAGATCAGCCTGGTCGAGCCCGGCTACCTGTACCTGGCCGGCAGCACCGACGGTGCGGCCACGCTGCGCCGCTTGCACCCGCTGCAGACCGCAGCCGGCGCGCAGATCGCGCCGCTGGACCCGCAAGCGATGGCGCAGCGCTGGCCCTGGCTGCACACCTCTGATCTTCAGCTGGGCACGCTGGGCCTGGCGGGCGAGGGCTGGTTCGACGGCCCGGCGCTGCACCAGGCCTTCAAGCACAAGGCACGGGCCTGTGGCGTGCGGTTCGTTGCCGCGAATGCCTGCGGCTGGCAGACCGCTGGCGCACGCGTTGTGGCGGTGAACGACAGCGCCGGCCAGCGCTGGGTGGCGGACCAGTTTGTGCTGGCCGCTGGCGCTTGGAGCGCGGGCCTGGCTGCCGCGCTGGGTGTGCTGCTGCCGGTGTCGCCCAAGAAGCGCGATGTGTTTGTGTTCGACGCCCCGGCCACGCTGGCGGGTTGCCCGCTGGTGGTCGACCCCAGTGGCCTGTGGTTCAGGCCCGAAGGCCGTGGCTTCATCTGCGGTGGCCCGCCACGTGCCGTTGGCGGCGAAGCGACAGACGCCGACGAGCCGCCGCTGGAGCGCATCGACCACGGCCTGTTCGACGAGGTCCTGTGGCCGGCGCTGGCGCACCGCGTGCCGGCCTTCGAAGCGCTGCGCCTGCGTTCGGCCTGGGCCGGCTACTACGAGATGAATGCCTTTGACCACAACGGGCTGGCCGGTGCCCTGCCCGGCTGGGCCAACGCCTACACGACCTGCGGCTTTTCAGGCCACGGCATGCAACAAGCCCCTGCTGTGGGCAGCGCGCTGGCGGCGCTGGTGGCGGGCGGCACGAGCGGGGCACCCTTGCTGGCGGCGCTGTCGCCGCAGCGGCTGCTGGACGGCACAGCGCTGCTGGAGGCCAATGTGATATGACCGCCCGGCGCGTCAACCCGGGCGCTGCAGCGCCAGGCGCAGGCGTTCGGCGTTGAAGCCCAGCTGCGGCTGGCCGCGCACCACCAGTACCGGCGTGCCGGGCGCGCCCAGGGCCTGGTAGTCGGCCTGGCAGACGGCGTCGCGCTCGATCAGGCATTCGCTGAACGCGACGCGGTTCTGCGTCAGCCAGGCGCGTGCCCGCAGGCAGATGGTGCAGTTCTCTGACGAAATCATGCGGATGTCGCCCGGCAGCGTCTGGGCGGCCACCTGCTGGCCCAGCGCCTGTTCGTTGCGCGCCACCCACCAGCGGTGGGCGCCGTCCACCAGCAGCACCAGCAGCACCAGCAGCAGCAGGCCCAGCAGCGAACGGCCCGAGGCCTTCATTGGCCCATCAAAGCGCGGCCGTGACCACCATTTCGACCCGCCATTCGGGTTTGGCCAGGCGCGCCACCACGGTAGCCCGCGGCGGCGCGTGGCCGGCGGGCAGCCAGGCTTCCCACACGGCATTCATGGCCGGGAAGTCGGCCAGGTCGGTGATGAAAATCTGGCACATCAGCAGCTTGCTCTTGTCCGTGCCGGCGCGTGTCAGCAAGGCGTCTATGGCGGACAACACCTGGGTCGTCTGCCCAGTCATGTCCTGGCCGGCATCGGCCGCGACCTGTCCGGCCAATTAGCACACGCCGTTGTGCACGGCCATCTCTGACAGGCGGGTGCCGACATCAAATCGCTGAACCATTCTCAACTCCAGGAAGCCGCGGCAGTGCGGCAGGTGACAGACACGAATCCATTGAGCGCCGGCGCGGCACCGGTCTTCAGTGGCCCTTGCGCTTGCGCTGGTGGCCGTGGGCCGTGCGGTGCTTGTCGTGCGCCGGCAATGCGCCCAGCGGCGCGGCCACCTTCTGCCCGAGCTTGCTCTCGGTGCCGGTGATCAGCTTGCGCAGGTTGCCCTCGTGGCGCCACACCAGCAGCAAGCTCATCACGGCGATGGCCAGCAGCGCGGGCTCCACGCCCCAGATCAACGCTTGGTAGAAAGGCGCAAACGCGGCGGCCACGATGGCGGCCAAGGAGACGTAGCGCGAGAACGCCAGCACGATAGCAAAGCTGAGCAAGGTGGCCACGGCCAGCCCGGGGTTGATGGCCATCAGCACGCCCGCCGCGGTGGCCACGCCCTTGCCACCCTGAAAGCGGAAGAACACCGGGTACAGATGGCCCAGGAAGGCAGCCAGGCCGGCAAACGCCGCCGCGGCCTCGCCCAGGCCCCAGCGCGGGCCGTAGACCAGCACCAAGAGCACTGGCACGTAGCCCTTCAAGGCATCCAGCGCCAACGTGATCAGCGCCGCGGGCTTGCTGCCCGAACGCAGCACGTTGGTGGCACCCGGGTTGCCCGAGCCATAACTGCGCGGGTCGGCCAGGCCCATCAGCCGGCTGATGATGACGGCGAACGACAGAGAACCGATGAGGTAGGCCGCCAGCAACGCGGCAACGGTGAGGATCGCAGACATCGCCCGAGTTTACGTGCCGCCCATGTCCGGGGCGCTCAGTGTCCGAGGCGCTCAGTCCGGGGCGCTCAGGGCACAGTGCACGGCACGCGCGCCCAGCACATGCACCAGCGCCTGCGGCGCCAGGCCCACCAAGAAGCCGCGCCGACCGCCGTTGATGTAAATGCGTGGCAGCGCCAGCACACTGTGCTGCACCCACACCGGCAGGGCCTTGCGCAGACCGAAGGGCGAGGTGCCACCGATCTGGTAGCCGCTGTGGCGCTGTGCCACCTCGGGCGTACACGGCTGAACGGCCTTCACACCGATCTCGCGCGCCAGGTTCTTGGTGCTGACCTGACAGTCGCCGTGCATCAGCACGATCAGCGGCTGCGCGCGCTCGTCCTGCATCACCAGGGTCTTGACCACAGCGTGTTCGGACACGCCCAGCTGTCGCACCGACTCGGCCGTGCCGCCTTGGTCGATGTAGTCATAGGGGTGCTCGCTGAAGACCACACCGGCCCGGCGCAGTGCCTGCGTGGCCGGGGTTTCGCTGACATGCCTGTCCTTCTTGACCATGGCGCCTAGCTGCGCGCCGTCACTGGGCCGGGTCGCGCTGACGCCAGCGCACCTGGTCGATGGCCGCCAGCAGTTCGGGCGACAGCGTGGTGCCCCAGGCGGCCAGGTTCTCGTCCAGCTGCGCCAGCGAGGTCACGCCAATGATGGTGCTGGCCACGCGCCAACTGCCGTAGCAAAAGGCCAGTGCCATCTGCGTGGGCGTCAGGCCGTGCACGGCGGCCAGGGCGTTGTACTCGCGTGCCGCCACCAGCGTTTCAGGCCGCGCCCAGCGCTGCTTGCGCATGCTCTCGAAGCGCGCCATGCGGCCCAGCCCCGGCTGGTCGAGGTCCAACCCCGGGCCGTCGTACTTGCCGGTCAACGTGCCAAAGCCCAGCGGCGAGTACGCCAACAGGGCCGTGCCGCTGCGGTACATCGCTTCGTCCAGCGCGTTGTCGAGGCTGCGGTTGACCAGCGCATACGGGTTCTGCACGCTCACCACGCGCGGCAGGCCATGGCGTTCGGCCACGTGCAAGAACTCCATCAGGCCCCAGGGCGATTCGTTGGACAGCCCGATGTGGCGCACCTTGCCGGCCTTGACGAGCAAGTCCAACGCCTGCAGTTGTTCCAGGATGGAGGACTGCGGCTGGTCCTTGGCCGGGTCGAAGTACAGGCCATCGAAGATGGCGGCGTTGCGGTTGGGCCAGTGGATCTGGTACAGGTCGATGGCATCGGACTGCAGCCGCTTCAGGCTGTCGTTGCAGGCCTGCACGATGTGCTCGGGCTTGAGATCGCTTGCGCCGTTGCGAATCCAGTCCATGTTGCGCGAGGGCCCGGCCACCTTGGTGGCCAGCACCACCTGGCGGCGCGCAGCGGGGTTCTTGGCAAACCAGTGGCCGATGATGGTTTCGGTGGCGCCAAAGGTTTCGCGCCGCGCCGGTACCGAATACATCTCGGCGCAGTCGATGAAGTTGATGCCGCGTGCCAGCGCGTGGTCCAGGATGTCGTGCGCCTGGGCCTGGCCCACCTGTTCGCCAAAGGTCATGGTGCCCAGGCAGATGGGGCTGACCTGAAGGTCGGAGGGGCCAAGTGTGATCGTCTTCATGAAGCAGCAGCATCGTGGGGGAGCGCGCGAGTGTGCCCCAACGGCGGCTCAGCGCTGGCGGGACAGGGCGCGGTCTTCTTCCTGCAGCCGCAGCAAGCGGCGCTGCACCTTGCCAGTGGTGGTCATGGGCAGGCTGTCCACGAACTCGATTTCCTTCGGGTATTCGTAAGGCGCCAGACGCCCGCGCACATGCTGCTGCAGCGCACGCACCAGGGCGTCGTCGCCCACGTGCCCGGGCGCCAGGACGATGTAGGCCTTGACCACCGAGCCGCGCTCGGCGTCGGGCTTGGGCACCACGGCGGCATTGGCCACGGCGGGGTGGCGCACCAGGC
>JANOLY010000506.1:0-2256 GCA_031420055.1 Burkholderiales bacterium
GGCAGCTTTGATATCAACACGGTGATGGCCGGCATCCTGGTGCTAACGGCCTTTGCACTGGTGCTCGACGCGGCCGTGGGCCGTGTTGAAAAAAGGCTGATGAAGTGGCAACCGCGCTCGGGCGAGACCGAGAAACTTTGACAAAGGACGTTCATCATGGCCAAAGACTTTGACAGTATGGAAGACAGCAACCGCTCGGCCAATCCGAGCATCCACGAGCTGTCGCAGCCCTCGCGGCGCACGCTGCTGAACCTGTCGTTCGGCGTGGCGGCCAGCGGCCTCTTTGCACCCTGGCTGACCGGCTGCGCCGCACCTGCCGCGCCAGGGGCTGCGGCCGCGCTCGGCTTCAAGGCCATTGCAGCGTCAAGCAGCGACGCCATCAGCGTGCCCGAAGGCTACGTCGCTGAAGTCATCGCCGCCTGGGGTGAGCCCGTGGGGCTGGCCGGCAACATGCCGCCGTGGAAGCCCGACGCCAGCCACAGCGCGGCCGAGCAGGCGGCGCAGATGGGCATGCACCACGACGGCATGCACTTCTATGCGCTGGGCGGCGGCTCGACACGTGGCGTGCTGATGAGCAACCACGAGTACACCGACGACGGGCTGCTGCACCCTGATGGCATGAAGACCTGGAGCGCCGAGAAGGTGAAGAAGGCGCAGGCCGCGCATGGCATCTCGGCCATTGAAGTCAGCTTGAACAGCGGCAGCTGGCAAATGGTGCGGCCCTCGCGTTTTGCCCGGCGCATCACGGCTGAGACGCCCTTCGCGGTGGGCGGGCCCGCTGCCGGGCACGTGCTGATGCGCACGGCGGCCGACCCCGGCGGCCGCCGCATCCTGGGCACCTTCAACAACTGCGCCTCGGGCAAGACGCCCTGGGGCACTTACCTCTCGGGCGAAGAAAACTTCGCCGGCTACTTCAGCGGCGGCGACAACTTCACCGAAGACCAGCGCCGCTGGGGCATGCGCAGGACGTCGTTCTACCGCTGGGAAGAGTTTGACGAACGCTTCGACGCACGCAAACATCCCAACGAATTTCACCGCCACGGCTGGGTGGTGGAGGTCGACCCGATGGACCCCGGCAGCGCGCCTGTCAAGCGCACGGCCCTGGGCCGCGCCGCGCATGAAGGCGCGTGGGTGGGTGTGACGCGTGACCAGCGTGCGGTGGTTTACAGCGGCGAGGACGCGCGCTTCGAGTACATCTACAAGTTCGTCAGCCGCGACCGCATCAAGCCCGCCGGCGGCGGCCTCACGCAAGCGCAGGCCAACCGCGAGCTGCTCGACCACGGCACCCTGTACGTTGCGCGTTATGACGCTGACGGCACCGGCCGCTGGCTGCCGCTGGTGCATGGCCAGGGGCCGCTGACGCCAGCCAATGGTTTTGCCGACCAGGGCGAGGTGGTGATCAAGAGCCGCCAGGCCAGCGACCGTTTGGGTGCGACCAAGATGGACCGCCCCGAGTGGCTGGCCATCGATCCGCGCAGCGGCGAGATCTACTGCACGCTGACCAACAACACCTCGCGCGGCCAGCCGGGCAACCCCGGTGTCGACGCCGCCAACCCGCGCGCCAACAACAGCATGGGCCACATCATCCGCTGGAAGGAAGACGGCGACTTCGACGCCGTGAGCTTCAGATGGAACCACCTGCTGCTGGCGGGCGACCCCGCCAACACGCGGCCCGAGGCCCAAGGCAACGTCAAAGGCGACATCTTCGGCTGCCCCGATGGCATCACCTTCGACGCGCGCGGCGTGCTGTGGGTGCAGACCGACATGGGCCCCACGGTGATGAACCAGGGCGAGTTCACGCGCATCGGCAACAACCAGATGCTGGCCTGCGACGTGGCCACGGGCGAGGTGCGCCGCTTCCTGGTGGGGCCCGTCAACTGCGAGATCACCGGCTGCGCTTTTGGACCCGACAGCCGCACGGTGTTCATCAACGTGCAGCACCCGGGCGAGACGCCTTCCGAGCGCAGCGACCCCGCACAGCCGCAGCGTTATTCGAGCTGGCCCGACTTCAAACCCGGCAGCCGGCCGCGCTCGGCCATCGTCGTCATTCGCAAGCGTGACGGTGGTGTCATAGGCACCTAAAACGCCAGCGGCGCCTGCGCCGCCAGCCACGCCACCACCGCCCAGCACGCCACGTTGTAGGGCAGCGCCGCGCGCTCAACCTTGTCCAGCGTGTCGTTTTCGGTGTGGTGCACGTCGAAGTAGGCGCTGCCGTCTTGCGTCAGCGCCACCGCCGGCCAGCGGTGGCGGCGCATC
>JANOLY010000507.1:0-4798 GCA_031420055.1 Burkholderiales bacterium
CGCTGGCCCTCGGCCATGCGTTTGCCGGTACGCAAGTAGAAGGGCACGCCGGCCCAGCGCCAGTTGTCGATGGCGCAGCGCAGGGCGATGAAGGTTTCGGTTTCCGATTCCGGGTGCACGCCCTCTTCGGCGCGGTAGCCGCTGTACTGGCCGCGCACCACGTCGGCAGGCGCTATGGGCAGCATGCTGCGAAAGACCTTGTTCTTCTCTTCGCTGATGGGCGCGGGCTCCAGCGATGTTGGCGGCTCCATGGCCATGAAGGCCAGAATCTGGAACAGGTGCGTCACCACCATGTCGCGGTAGGCGCCGGTGGCTTCGTAAAAGCCCGCGCGTTGGCCCAGACCCAAGGTTTCGGGCACGTCGATCTGCACGTGGTCGATGAAATTGCGGTTCCAGATCGGCTCGAACAAGCCGTTGGCAAAACGAAATGCCAGGATGTTTTGCGCCGGCTCCTTGCCCAGGAAATGGTCGATGCGAAAGATGCGTTCTTCGTCAAAGACCTCGTGCAGCCTTGCATTCAGCGACACGGCGCTGGCCAGGTCGGTGCCAAAGGGCTTTTCCATGATGATGCGCGAGCCCGCGGCCAGGCCGGCCTGCGCCAGCAATTGCACCGCGGACAAGGCGGCACTGGGCGGCACGCTCAGGTAATGCAGCCGCTGGCATTCGCGGCCCAGCGACTGTTCAGCGCGTTCGACGGCGGCCTTCAGCGCCGCTGCACCTGCGCCCAGCGGCACGTAGTCCAGGCTGTCTGCGAAGTTGGACCAGTCGGGCTCGCTGATCTTGCGGGTGCTGAATTCTTCGACGCCGGTGCGAGCGCTGCGCTGGAAGGCTGCCGTGTCGATGTCGTCCAGCGACACGCCGATGATGCGGCAGCCCGGTATGAAGCCGGCACTGGCCAGGTGGAACAGGCCCGGCAACAGCTTGCGCCGCGCCAAGTCGCCGGTGGCACCGAACAGCACCACCACCTGCGGATGTCGCGGGCCGACGCCCGGGGGGATCTTGGCCATGTTGCGCTTGCTCCTGGGTCTGTCTTGTCGGCGCCCGTGCCAGCAAGAGCCAGTCCAGTCTATGGCCCACAGGCCGGCGGCGATCAACGCCAATGCAGGGGATTGGTGGCGTAATACTGCGCGAACTCGCCGAACAGCGCCGGGTGCGCCAGCGCCAACGCGCCGGGTTGCTCGAAGAAGACTTCGCTCACCACGGCGAAGAATTCGGCCGGGTCGGTGGCCGCGTAGGGCTCGATCAGCCCGCCTGCCCCGCTGCTCGCGCCCTGCACCTGCTGGCGTAGCTGCTCAAACTCGTGGGCCATCACCGCCGCCCAACGCCGCCGCCGCGCCTGCGTGCCCAGCCACGGCGCGCCGTTGGCGTGGCCGGCCTCCTGGTCGAGCTGGTGCGCGAATTCGTGGATCACCACATTGCGGCCGTCGTCGGCCGTGGCTGCGCCTTGCAACACGTCGTCCCACGACAGGATCAGCTGGCCTTGTTGCCAGGACTCGCCGGCCAGCGCGCGGCGCTCGTCGCGCACGACACCGCCTTCGTTCACGGCGCGGTCCACCACAAACGCGCCGGGGTAGACCAGCACCTGGCGCAGGTTGCGGAAGTAGCCCGCGCGCCGGTTCAGCAGCAGCAAAGACGCTTGTGCGGCGATAAGCACCCGCATCTCGTCAGTCAACACCAAGCCCTGGCAGCCGATGAAGGGCTTTTCCGCCAGCAGCACCTGGGTGTGTTTCTTCAGCTGCAATTGCAGGTCGGCGGGCAGTTGCTGCCAGCCCGGCCAGCGGCGCTGCAAGACTTCTCGCCAAGCGCGCGGAAAGGGCTGGCGGCGGATACGTGCACGGCGAAACTCGACTGCCAACGGCGGCCCCCACAGCCAGGCCAGCGCCCCCAACAGGGCGGCGGCGACCAGCAGCAGGAGCGAGAGTTGTTCAAGCACCAGGCCACATGGGAGCGTGCCTGGCGGGTTTCAATCCCCCCAGGCGCGCGGCTCGCAGCGCACTTCGCTGCGCACCGAATTGGCGATGAAACACGCCTCGTGCGCGCGGTGGTGCAGCGCGGCGATTTGCGCCGTGTCGGGCACGGCCGGGCCAGTGAACAACACGGCAGGGTGCAGCGTCACCAGCGTCATCGCCATGCGGCCGCGCTCGTCGCGCGCCATCACGCCCACGACGTCGTCCACATACTGGTCCACGCGCCAGCCGTCACCTGCGGCCAGCGACAGGAACCACAGCAGGTGGCAACTGGACAGCGAGGCCACGAACATCTCTTCGGGGTCCACGGCCGACGGGTCCGACCACGGCAGCTTCACGACCAGGGGCGACGACGAGCCGGCCAGCTCGGCGCCGCCATCAAAGCGCAGCAGGTGGCGGCGGCTGTAGCGCTGGTCGGTGAAGGCCTCATCGGGCTGGCGCTGCCACTGCAGTGCGGCGCGGTACTCGTGACTCATCGGCGGACTCCGGTGTCTGGTGGGCGAGGCCGGTTCTATCATCACGCCATGATCACACTGCACTACCTGCCCGGGGCGGCCAGCCTGGCACCGCACATCTTGTTGAACGAGATCGGTGCGGCTTTTGCGCTGCAGCCAGTCGACCGCGACAACAACGCCCACAAGTCGCCGGCCTACCTGGCGCTGAACCCCAACGGGCTGATCCCGGTGCTGGTCGATGGCGATCTGGTGTTGTATGAAACCGTGGCTATCGGCCTGCATCTGGCCGACACGCACCCGGCCGCCGGCCTGGCGCCGGCGCTGGGCAGCGCTGAGCGCGCGCACTTCTACAAGTGGATGGTCTGGCTGACCAACACCCTGCAGGCCACGCTGATCCACTACTTCTACCCCGAGCGCATGGTCGACGAGGGCAATGCCGCCGGTGTGGCACAAGTCAAAGCCCATGCGCAAGCGCGCGTGCAGGGCTGCCTGGTGCAGATGAACGAGCAACTGGCCCGCCACGGTGGCCCGTGGTTGCTGGGCGCGCAGTACAGCGCGGCGGACGCCTACGCCTTCATGCTGTGCCGCTGGACGCGCGGCTTCTCCGCCCGCCCGGCGCGCGAGCACACGCACATCGCGCCCTACCTGCAGCGCATGCTGGCGCGGCCGGCGGTGCAAAAGGCCTTCGCCGCCGAAGGCTTGCAGCCGCCCTTGGTTTGAGCCGGTGACAACGGCAGCGCACTACGCGCCCTTTTGGCAGACCGGCGCCGGCGCCGTTGTCGGTGGACCGGTCTCCCACGCGCCATCAAGGCAAGGTGGGCTGGGTCCAGGTTTCGGTGCTGGTCAGGCTGGTCAAAAACTGTGGGTCGATGCCGGAGCCATCGTGGGCCCGCACTAACTGCCCAAGCGATCCAGCGCCGCCAGCCCAGTCGCCCACACTGCGCGCAGGCGTTGGCGTTCGGCGTGCAGGCCCGGTTGCTTGCTCAGCACAAGTTTGTGCGGCGAGCCTTGTTTGAGCGTGGCAAATGTCAGCGGTGCCGCCGCGTCTTGCAGCGCCCCCTGGACATGGTGGCGCCTGCCTTCGGCCATCGCCATTTGCAGCGCTTGTGGCGAGGGCGACTCGGCCCATTGCACGGCGCTGGCGCAGTCGGCGCAACGGCAAGTCCAGGCGATGTCGCGCAGGCCGTGGTCATCCGCCGCGGGCAGGGGCTGCGCCAGGCCAGCCAGCAGGGCCTTGTGCACACGGTCGCGCAGCGCCTGCCAGGCGGGCGTGGCCACGACGACCGGCGAGTCCAGAGTTTGCAGCAGCGGCACCAGCTCACGCACGGGGTAGGACTGCGGCTGTGCCGCCAGATGTTGCAGCAGGGCCTGCAATTGGCGTGTCAGCTGCTGCGGCTGCGGAAGGCGCTGCACGGCCTGGGCCAGTCGTTGCACGGCCTGCAAGCGCCTCGGCCAGGCGGCGAGTCGCCGTGCCGGGGTGGTGGGCTGGGAGTCGACCCGCTGCTGCAGACTCAGGGCCTGGCTCAGCACGCCTTCCAGCGCTGCATCGGGCCAGCCTGCGCTGCGGGCGGTGTCGATGAATTCGTGCAGGGGCTGGGGCCACAGGCCGGCGTGTCTTGCCTGCGGCTGGCCCTCAAACAGGGCGGTTCCGTAAGACAGCCCGCCCCACGACGAGTGGGTCGGCGTGGCCGCAGCCCAGGTTTGCAGCAGCGCGATGAGCCAGTCTGCGCCATGTACCTGGCCCAGCGGGGCCAGCGCCTTGGCGTCAGCGGGCAGCAGGTGCTGCCACTCAAACGTCGCGCACAACGCGGTGGCCAGGTCTGGGGGCAGGGCGACGGCCAGCTTGGCGTAGGTGGCCAACACGCCGCGACCCTTGGACGCGGCATAACGCTTCAGGTCAGGCAGGGCAGGCTGCAGCCGCTGGGCCAGTTGAGCGTGCTGGTCGGGGCGGCGCGCCAGCTTCAATGCATCGGCCAAGGCGGCCTCGGGCTGGGTGGCAAACCGGGTGGCCTCGGCGCCCTCGGGTGACTGCAACACCAAGGCGGCGCGCCGGTACCAGTAGTCCAGCGTTTCGCCGTAGTTGCCCATGTAGCCTTCGTACTCTTCGTTGACCAGAAAGTCCTCGTGGGACTCGGTGAAGGTGGCGCAGTCGGCCAGGCTCACCTGCAGCGCCTGGCCAGCGTGGCTGCGGCCGTCGGCGTCGACCCAGAAGTTCAGCGACATGTCCTCGTCAATCAATTCATCGGGCTCGGGCTCGCCCGCACTGCCGCGGCCGCGGCCGTTGTAGGGCACGTTGGCGGTCCAGTTCTGGTGGATCTCGGCCAGCGCCAGTTGCTGCACCAGGCCCAGGGCCTGGGCGGCCGCGCACAGTGCGGC
>JANOLY010000508.1:0-3281 GCA_031420055.1 Burkholderiales bacterium
GGCCCAGGTCGTGGTCGTTCACGTCGGCTTGGGTTGCGTCGAGTGTCGCACTCTCGCGTGCCGCCCAGATGTGTGCGTCAACCAGCGCCTGCAGCGTGCCGGCCACGGCGTCGACCCGGATGATGTCGCCGTCACGCACGCGTGCCAGCGGGCCACCGGCCAGCGCCTCGGGGCTGACGTGAATGGCAGCCGGCACCTTGCCGCTGGCGCCGCTCATGCGGCCGTCGGTCACCAGTGCGACCTTGTAGCCCTTGCCTTGCAGCACCGCCAGCGGCGGCGTCAGCTTGTGCAGCTCGGGCATGCCATTGGCGTGCGGGCCCTGGAAGCGCACGACGACGACCACGTCGCAGTCCAGCTCGCCGGCTTGGAAGGCGCGCTGCAACGCGTCCTGCGTGGTGAACACGCGCGCCGGGGCTTGGACGATGTGACGGTCATCCGGCACGGCCGAAGTCTTGATGACGGCGCGCCCCAGGTTGCCTTGCAGCAGGCGCAGGCCGCCGGTGGCCGAGAAGGGCTCACCGGCGCGGCGCAGCACGGTCGCGTCGCCGCTGTCGGCGGCCAGCGCGCGCCAGCTCAGCGTGCCGGCGTCAACTTGCGGCAGCTCGGTGTAGGCCCGCATGCCCCGCGGCGACACGGTGGCCACGTCGGCATGCATGCAGCCGCTGTCCATCAGTTCACGCAGCACAAAGCCCGGGCCGCCCGCGGCCTGGAACTGGTTCACGTCGGCCGCGCCATTCGGGTACACACGCGACAGCAAGGGCGTGGCCGCTGACAGGTCGGCGAAGTCGGTCCAGTCGATCACGATGCCCGCCGATCGGGCCACCGCCACCCAGTGGATGAGGTGGTTGGTGCTGCCGCCCGTGGCCAGCAACGCGACCATGGCGTTGACGATCACACGTTCATCCACCAAGCGGCCTATGGGCAGGTAGCGGGCGTGCTGCGTGATGCCCAGTACCGTGCGCACGGCCTCGCGCGTGAGCGCCTCGCGCAGCCCGGCATGCGGGTGCACGAAGGCCGCGCCAGGCACGTGCAGGCCCATGGCCTCGAGCAGCATCTGGTTGCTGTTGGCCGTGCCGTAGAACGTGCAGGTGCCCGGGCCGTGGTAGGCGGCGCTCTCGGCGGCCAGCAGTTCGGCGCGGCCGACCAGGCCCTGCGCCGCTTGCTCGCGCACCTTGGCTTTGGCGTTGTTGGACAAACCGCTGCTCATGGGCCCGGCGGGCACGAAGACGCACGGCAGATGGCCGAAGTGCAGCGCGCCTATCAGCAGCCCGGGCACGATCTTGTCGCACACGCCCAGCAGCAGCACGGCGTCGAAGACATCGTGGGTCAGCGCGATGGCTGTGCCCATGGCGATGGTGTCGCGCGAAAACAGGCTCAGCTCCATGCCTGGCAGGCCCTGGGTGACGCCGTCGCACATGGCCGGCACGCCACCGGCCACCTGCACGGTGGCGCCGTGCAGGCGCGCCTCATGACGGATGAGTTCCGGGTAGCCCTCGTAAGGCTGGTGCGCCGACAGCATGTCGTTGTAGGCGGTGACGACACCGATGTTGGGCGCTTTTTGCGCCACCACGCGCAGCTTGTCGTTGGCTGGCAAGGCGGCAAAGGCATGGGCCACGTTGGCACAGCCCATGCGCTCGGCGCCGGGCGGGCGCTGCGCCAGCCGATCTATGCGCGCCAGGTAGGCCCGCCGCGTGGCAGCGCTGCGTTCGCGGATGCGCTGGGTGACTTCAGTCAGGACGGCTTGCATGTGCACACCTCGATGTAACCGACGTTTTGATTGTTAAGTAACCCAGTTACATCGTCAACTCCACGGGCACTCCACAGACACGCCACGGACAGGTCGATGATGCTGCATCGGCACCCGCCATGGCTGCCCTGGCGTGCGCTGTGCGATGCTGCTGCCCATGCATGCACCGATCGCGGCCGAACTGATGATGGGCGACCCCAGCGCCTCGCTGCAACGGCTGCGCGCCCAATGGCAGGGCAGCCGCGAACGCTGGGTCTTCGGCTATGCCTCGCTGATCTCGCGCCCCGAGTTCGACGCTGCCGAGCACCGCCCGGCGCTGGTGCACGGCTGGCACCGCGCGCTGCGCATGCGCTCGCGCGTGAACCGCGGCACGCCGCAGCAGCCCGGGCTGGTGTTTGCGCTGCTGCCCGGCGGGGCCTGCCGCGGCGTGGTCTACCGTTTGCGCCCCGAGCACGCCGAGGACGAGCTCGAACGCCTGTGGGCGCGCGAGATGCCCACCGGCGTGTACGACCCGCGCCTGCTGCCGGCCCGCACGCAGCGCGGCACGGTGCAGGCGCTGGCCTTCACGCTGGGCCGGCGCCATGAATCGTGCCTGGCGCGCCTGCCCGACGAGCAGATGCTGCACATCCTGCGCCACGCCCGCGGCCGCTACGGCAGCACGCTGGACTACCTGATTGAAACGGCGGCGGCGCTGCGCGACAAGGGCGTCATCGACCGCGATGTTGAACGCCTGATGGCGCTGGCGCGGCGGCACGGTTTGGTGTGAACCCGGGGCGCACGAAGGCCATCAGCGGAACTGGCGCGTGCGTTTCCAGGCTTCACGGTCGCTGAAGCTGGCGGCGGCAGACGACTTGGGCGGCTTGCTTGCAGGGTCCAGCATCACGCTGCGCCGGCGCGCCTTGGCCGGGTCCAGCAGCTCGCTCAGCAGGGCCACGGCTTCATCCTTGCCCAGCGCGGGCAGCACCGCCAGTGCGGCAGGCAGACCGCTGATGAAGCTGTCGGCGCGCTGCGCAATGTCAACCGTGCTGTGGGTGCTGGACTGGATGGTGAAGCTCAGCCCCCGCTGGCGCAGCGACACCGCCAAGCCCGAGCCGACGATGTAGCCCAGCTGCTGACGTGTGCGCAGTTCGGTGGCGAACGGCGGCGACACAAAGGCCGCCAGCACCAGTGAGGCCGCGCGCAGCCGGGGTGTGTCGTCACCGAACAGGTACTCCGAGACCCAGGCCGCGTTCACGCCTTCGATGAGACCCGTGTCCACCAGGTGTTCGCCGGCGTTCATGACCAGGTGGCGCCGGCGCATCAACTCACCGGCCTCAGCCGGCCGTGCATCGACGGCGGTCGGCAGCGCACGCGCCGTGGCCACGGCGTCGTCGCTGGACAGGTGGCCGTGCACCAGCAGCACGCGCAGCCCGTTGGCCAGCACGAACCAACGGAACTGCGCCTGGTCGGTGGCCGCCACCACGCGGGGCGGCAACACCGGCACGGCCATGCGCGCGCCCGGCGCCTGGGAAGCCGCCGCCGGGACCGGTGCCGA
>JANOLY010000509.1:0-7180 GCA_031420055.1 Burkholderiales bacterium
CATGACTATCCCACCCACCTTGCCCGACATTCGCCGCGTTGACCGCAGCAAGATCGACGAGTACCTGCTGCACCCGACCAACGGCAGGGGCAAGGCGGCGTTCTTCCAGGCTTACGGCTTTGCGTTGGAGCGGTGGGAGGAACTGCGCGATGCCCTGATCGAGCATGCGCAGGCCTGGCCCGTGGCAGAGCTTGTTGGCTCGCCCTATGGCAACCGTTACCTTGTTCATGGCGGGCTGCGCACACCCAGCGGGCGCGGCCCGTGGCCGCTGGTGTGCAGCGTCTGGCAGGCCGACAATGACGCCATCGGCGTGCGGCTGATCACGGCATATCCGGCCTAGCGAACCGGCCTAGCGAAACCAGGAGGTAGCGATGTACCAGGAACACTCCCAAGTCGTGCTCACATGCCCGCTTCCGGCGCTCGGCCTGGAGCCGGGTGACGTGGGCATCGTCGTCCATGTGCATGGGGCGGGCGCCGCTTACGAGGTCGAGTTCATGAGCCTCGATGGCCGCACGATTGGCGTACAGACTCTCGCCGCCAGCCAGCTTCGCCATGTCTCGGCCAGCGCCGTACCCCACGAGCGCGTACGCGCCGCAGCCTGATGCGGGCTGGGCAGGCCGTGCCCGATTTCCGCGAAACCTATGAGCTGCCCGAGGGCCTGTACCGGCGCAGCGTGCCGGCCTTCGACGAAAAGGTGGTGCGCGAGCTGCTGGTCAATGCTCTGGTGCACCGGCCCTACACACAGCAGGGCGACATCTACCTCAACCTGCACCCCGAGCGCCTGGAGGTGGTGAATCCCGGCCGCCTGCCGCTGGGCGTGACGCCGCGCAACATGCTGCACGCCAGCCGCCGCCGCAACGACGGCCTGGCGCGGGTGTTTCATGACCTGGGCCTGATGGAGCGCGAGGGCAGCGGCTTCGACCTGATCTATGACCGGCTGCTGTCGCAAGGCCGTCCGGCGCCCGTGCCCGAGGAGGGCACGGATTGGGTCAAGGTGACCATCCAGCGGCGCATCTTGAGGCCCGAGGTGATGCGGCTGCTGACCGAGGCCGATGCGCGCTTTCAACTCACGCAGCGCGAGCGCATCGCGCTGGGGGTGCTGGCGCAGACCGAAGGCATGACCGCGCGCGAATTGGGCGCTGCGCTCGAGACCGATGGCGGCGACGAGGCGGCGGCGTGGCTGGGGAGGCTGGTGCACTTTGGCCTGGTGCTGACCACCGGCAAGACTTCGGGCCTGCGGTACTTCGTGGTACCTGATTGGTTGCGCGGTGCGCAGCTTGACCACAAGACCACGCTCAGCCGGATTGCACCGCACCGCCTGCAGGCCCTGATTCTGGAAGATCTGGCGCGTTACCCCGGTTCTTCCAGCAGCGACGTCAATCGCCGCATCGGCGCGGAGATTTCGGCCAAGACGGTGAAGCGCGCTCTGGATGACTTGGCAGATGCCGGGCGGGTGGCGCATGAGGGCGAGCGGCGTTGGCGGCGCTACCACGCTTCGCCCGAAAGCCCTATCGGACACGAAGGGGTGAAGTTGCCATGAGGGCACCTCTCCGTGAATCCATCGAGGCATCTAACTCTTTGATTTTCCTGAAGTTTCATAAAGGACGCGCGGCTGATTTGTCCTTTAGGATTCAACGGCGTGTCCGATAGAAGGCAGCTCCATGCCATACGCCGATTTCAAACAGGAATGGCCGCCCATCCGGGAAGATGTGATGGTTCAGGAACACGATCAGGTGGTGCTGACCGGCCCGCTGCCAGCGCTGGGGCTGGAGCCGGGTGACATAGGCGTAGTCGTCCATGTTCATCACGAGAACGCCGCCTTCCTCGTCGAGTTCATCAGCCTCGACGGCCGCACCATCGGCGTCGAGACCCTGCAGGCGAGCCAGCTGCGACAGGTATCGGCCAGCGGGATGCCGCACGAGCGTCTGCGCGCAACGGCTTGATCTTGCACGCTGGGCCGGCAGGGCTGGGCGGCTGCACGCCCGCCTTCTATTGACTTTTATCCAAAAGCAGACAAATTATCCTTTCCTCAATAAAGGTGGATAAACATGCGCCACTTCCTACGTTCCAAGCTGGCCAGCGATACGGCCGACGCGATGCAAGGGAAGAGCCTGTTCGGCGACGCGCCCAATGGGCTCTTCTTGGCAGCGCCCCGTCGCACAGGCAAGTCCACCTTCCTGCAACGTGACTTGGCGCCCGAACTCGAGCGCCGGGGCATCGCCGTGGTGTACCTGGATCTTTGGGCGGATCAGACACGCGACCCTGGCAGCCTGATTGCCGAGGCCATCGGCAAGGTCATCAACACGCAGCTCGGATGGGTTGCCAGGGCAGCGAAGTCAACGCACCTCGAGAGCATCAGCGTCGCGGGTGCCTTGAAGATGGACACCTCGAAGATCGGCAAGCCCGATGGCGCGACGCTGACTGATGCGCTGTTGATGCTCGCCGAGCATTCCAAAAAGCCCGTGGCGCTGATCGTGGATGAAGCGCAGCACGCACTCACCAGCCTGTCTGGCGAAACCGCGATGGCCGCGCTCAAGGCGGCGCGCGACACGATCAACAGCCCCGGGCAGGAACGGCTCATGCTCGTGATGAGTGGCTCTGATCGCGACAAGCTCTTGCGCCTGGTCAACACGAGCGGGGCGCCGTTTTATGGAAGCACCGTTCAGCGCATGCCCGAACTCGACCGGGACTTCATCGACTTCGTCGTGGGTCTGATCGAGGGCAACTCACCGCATCTGCGGCCCGTGGACGCGGGCAAGCTCCATCAAGCCTTTCAGCTATTTGGTGCGCGCCCGCAGTTCTTCGCCGTCGCCCTGGCCGATGCGCTGAGCCCCCTTTCAGCTGGGGAAGGCCGCTTCGAAGACCAGTTGCTCGAGGCTGCGCGCCGACGCCAGGTTGAAGATGAAGCGCAAATGGAATCGGAGTTCCTGGCGCTGCGCCCGATTGAGCAGGCCGTGCTGTGGCGCCTGCTCGAGCAGGGCAGCCGGTTCCGGCCCTATGACGCCGAGGCGCTGAAGTTCTACAGGGAAAAGCTCAACGCGCCCGGGAAGCCGGTTGTCAAGGTCACCGCGCAGACGGCCCAGAACGCGGTGGAGGCCATTCGGCAGCGCACCCCGGCCCTGGTGTGGAAGTCGGCGCGCGGCGAGTACTCCGTCGACGACGCAATGATGCCTACGTGGTACGCGCATCGAGTAGCCGCAGGGACCTGGCCACCGAAGGGCGCCGAGCCCGACGACGCCTTGGATTGACCGACCATGGCCTACACCGACATCAACAGCGAAGACCGCCTGGTGCAGGCCACTTTTGCCGAGCACCTGGAAAACACGCTGGGCTGGGAAAGCATCTACGCCTGGAACCAGGAAACCTTTGGCCCCGAAGGCACGCTGGGACGCGCCAGCACGCGCGACGTGGTGCTGGTGCGTGATCTGCGGGCGGCGCTGCTCAAGCTGAACCCGGAACTGCCGCCTGGCGCCATCGAAGACGCCGTGACGGCGCTGACGCTGCATGACACCACCCGCTCGCTGGTGCAGCACAACCGGCACTTCCACGCGCTGCTGCGCGACGGCGTGCCCGTGCGCTGGCGCGACGCGGCCGGGCAGCTGCGCCAGACGCAGGCGCGGGTGATCGACTTCCGCGACCCGCTGAACAACCGCTTCCTGGCCGTGCGCGAGTTGAAGATCACGGGGCTGCGAACGCCCAGCTACAACCGCCGCGCCGACCTGGTGTGTTTCGTCAACGGCCTGCCGCTGGTCTTCATCGAGTTGAAGGCGGTGTACGTGAACGTGCGCGCCGCCTACGAGGGCAACCTGAAGGACTACCTGGACGAGAACGTCATCGCCCACGCCTTCCACCACAACGCCTTCATCGTGGTGAGCAACGGCCACGCGGCGCGCTACGGTTCCGTCACAAGCGGATGGGATCATTACGCCGAGTGGAAGCGGCTGGAGGAAACCGACAAGGGCAGCGTCGCCGCCGAGGTGCTCCTGAACGGCATGCTGGCGCGCAGCCGGTTGCTGGACCTGCTGGAGAACTTCATCGTCTTCGACGAGAGCCGGGCCGGCGCCGTGCGCAAGGTGGTGGCGCGCAACCACCAGGTGATGGGCGTCAACCGAGCCGAGGCGGCGGTGGTGCGGCAAGAGGCGCTGAAAGCGCAGTTCCCGCCGGGCGAGCGCCTGCGCCACCGTGTGGTGACGATTCCGCTGGCCGAGCCCAGCGCGGTGGATGCCGAGGCGTTGGGCGACGCGGCCAATCTATCGTCGCTGGCCGTGGTGCACGCCGCAGACAGTGCGTCGCTGGGCCGGCCGCCAAGAGAGATCACGCTCATCGAGCGGGTGCACCCCGACCTGGGCCGCCTGGGCGTGGTGTGGCACACGCAGGGCAGCGGCAAGTCTTACTCGATGCTGTTCTTCGCCGAGAAGGTGCGGCGCACGGTGCCGGGGAACTTCACCTTCCTGCTGATGACCGACCGCAACGACCTGGACAGCCAGATCTACAAGACCTTCGTCGGCTGCGGCATGGTGCCGCCCGCCACGCCGCGGGCCGAGTCGGGCGAGGCCCTGCGCAACCTGCTCAAGCAGAACCACCGCTACGTCTTCAGTTTGATCCACAAGTTCAACCAGGACGTGGCGCCCGACGCGCCCTACAGCGAACGCGACGACATCATCGTGATCTCTGACGAGGCCCACCGCACGCAGGCGGGCCGGCTGGCGCGCAACATGCGCATCGCGCTGCCCAACGCGGCCTTCATCGGCTTCACCGGCACGCCGCTGTTCAAGAACGACAGCCTGACCAAGCGCATCTTCGGCGGCTATGTGTCGCGCTACGACTTCAAGCGGTCCGAGGAAGACGGCGCCACGGTAAAGCTGGTCTACGAGAACCGCGGCGAGAAGCTGGGTGTGGCCCGCAAGGACCTGAACGAGAAGATCGCGGCCGCCATCGACGAAGCCGAGCTCGATGCCGACCAGCAGGCCAAGTTGCAGAAACTGCTGGGCCAGGACTACGAGGTCATCACCGCCGACGACCGGCTGCTGAAGATCGCGCAGGACTTCGTCGAGCACTGCGCGGCGCGCTGGGAGGCGGGCAAGGCGATGCTGGTGTGCATCGACAAGGTGACCTGCGCGCGCATGCTGGCGATGGTCAAGCCGCTGTGGCTGGCGAAGGCGGAAAAGGTACGGCGGGCGGCCGACGGCAAGCAAGCCGAGATCGGCGGCGCTGCAGACGCCGACGAGCGTCAGCAACTGCACGCGCAGCGTGACCGTTTGTTGGCCCAGGCGCAGTGGCTGGACGAGACCATCCTCGGGCTGATCGTCAGCGAGGCGCAGGGCGAGGGTGCCGAGTTCCAGCGCTGGGGCTTCGACATCATCCCGCACCGCGCGCTGTTCAAGCAGGGTTTCGAAACGCCCGACGGCAAGCGGGTGGATGTGGAGACCGCCTACAAGGACCCGAAGCACCGGTTCCGCGTGGCGGTGGTGTGCGCCATGTGGCTGACGGGCTTTGACGTGGAGTGCCTGTCCACGCTGTATATCGACAAACCGATGAAGGCGCATACGCTGATGCAGGCTATCGCGCGCGCCAACCGGCGCTTCCCGGGCAAGGACTTCGGCCTGGTGGTGGACTACAACGGCATGCTGACCGCGTTGCGAGCGGCGCTGTCGCAGTACGCGCTGGGTGACGACACCGCCGGTGCGCCCGAGATCGTGGCGCCCTTGCAGGCGCGGGTGGCAGGGCTGGACGATGCGATCGCCGAGGCCGAATTGTTCCTGCGTGTAAGGGGCTTCGAGGCGAACCGGCTGATCGGCGCCAAAGGCTGGGTGCGCATCGCGGCGCTGGCCGACGCCGTTGAAGCCATCAACGCCCCCGCTCCCGCGCCGCCGGCGGGAGATGCCGCGCCAACAACGCCGGCTGCTGGCGACAAGACCGCCAGCGCCGACCATTCACGGCAGCGATTCGAGATCCTGGCCCGAGCGATCTTTCTGCGCTTCAAGGCGCTGGTGACCGAGCCCACTGTGCACCTGTATGCCGAGCGCCACGACAACATCGACACGATCTACAAGAAGCTGACCGAGAAGCGCGACGACGCCGACATCACGGACCTGCTGAAGGCGCTGCACCGCATCGTGGGCGAGGCGATCAAGGCCGACGCCCCCGGCGCAGACCAGGCGCAGGGGCTGACCGTAGATCTGTCGCAGATCGACCTGGAGAAGCTGCGCGACGAGTTCGCCAGGAAGGTCGTTCACAAGGCCACGGCCATCGAGGACATCCGGGCATTGGTCGAGCGCAAGTTGACACTGTTGCTGGCCCGGAACCCGACGCGCATGGACTTCGAGCTGAAGTACCGCGAGATCGTGGCGGCCTACAACCTGGACAAGGACCGGGCGACGGTCGAAGAGACGTTCGCGCGTCTGATGGCGCTGTCGAAGACCATGGACGACGAGCAACGCCGTGCCGTGCGCGAGGGCCTGAGCGAAAGTGAACTGGCGATCTTCGACCTGATGCAGAAAAGCCCCCTGGCCGCCACCGAGCGAGAGCGCATCAAGCAGTCAAGCCGGGAACTGCTGGCCGAGCTGCTGCGCGTCATCTCGCCGCTCGACCAGTGGACCGAGAAGGAACAGACGCGCGCCGAAGTGCAGGCCGTGATCCTGGACCGTGTGTTCCTGCTGCCGGAGCCGCCCTACACGCCCGACGACAAGGACGCCATGGCGAAGGTGCTGTACGCGCATGTGTGGCAGCAGAGCAGGGGCGGCAGATTTGGCCAGGATGCACCGCCCGCCGCGTAGCCGGTGATGCGGTTTGTAGGCGGATGCATCGGGCCGGAGAGACCCCCCGATTCGCGCCAGGCGCCAGCCTCTCGACCGCCGTCAAACCCCCGGCGCCACGAGCGCGCCGCGGATGTCGAGGTCCAGGTTCTTCAGGTTGTGCTGGCGCGCGCCGCGGATGCGGATCAGGCCGCCTTCGTGTGCGACGGGTTCGGAGGCAGAAGGCGCTGGGGGAGTGACCGGGGACAGCATGGCTCAGAAGGGGCGCAGCGGGGGCAGAACCGGGCATTCTAGGCAGCGTCGGCGGTGCGCGTGGGCCGCACCGGCGGGCGGGCCGCCGCGGCCCGCGCCCTTCAGTCCAACTGCAGCTTGCGCGCCTTGATCAGCGCCGACCAGCGCTCGCTCTCACCCTTCACATAGGCCGC
>JANOLY010000510.1:0-2563 GCA_031420055.1 Burkholderiales bacterium
CGGCGCGAATGGTCATGGCGGCTATGGCATCACGCTCGAATGCGGCCAGCACGACGACGCGGCCGCGCCCGACGTGGCCTACCACGCCATCCGCCAGACGCTGGCGCTGCTGGGGCTGGCCGACCTGCCGCTGGCGCCGCCCGCGCGCCCCTTCGAATGCCTGCGCTTGGCAGAGGTCATCGACCGCCATGCCGAAGGCGACCGCTTTGTGAAGACCTGGACCAGCTTCGACGCGTTGGCCGCCGATGAGCTGATTGCCGTGCGCGCCGACGGCAGCGAAGTGCGCGCGCCGACTGCCGGGTGGATCGTGTTCCCGGACGTGTCGGCGTTGCCGGGGCATGAGTGGTTTTATTGGGCGCAGCGCAGTGAGCGGGCTTTCTGAGTCCGCCGCGTCAGCCCGACTGAGGATGCGCGGCGACTGACAAGCGAATAGCTTCGGCGCCCTTCCATCACGTCAACAGGATCGGAATCGCGATGTTCATCTTCACCAACCGGGAGCTGCGCGATGCGCCCGATGCTTCGGCTTTCACCCGCAAGTTCCAGCCCGGCGCCTCCGCCCTCAGCGCGGCGGCCGTGGTGCGCAAAGGCGGGGACTTCGGCTTCAGCGCGCTGCAGGCAGAACTCAGCGACGACCAAGCCTTGCAGACGCTGGTGCCACTGTTCGCAGGCACCCAGCGCGTCCTGGTCTACCTGCATGGCAACAACAACTCGCCGGCTGCTTGCGCCGAGCGCTGCGCGCGGCTGGAAGAGATCTATGGCGTTGCAGTCGTCGGTTTTTCCTGGGCATCGGAAGGTTTCCTGTCTTCTGGGACAGAGCTTCCCAGCATGCCCGCCGCCGGGTCCGCCGACGAAAGCGATGACACCGACGGCCTGGCTCGCGTGAATGGTGGCAACCGATCCGAGGGCTGGGCACAGCGCAAGATACGGCGCTACCACCAGGCCAAGACCAATGCATCAGACAGCGTGGACGCGCTGGCGCGCTTCCTGCGCCTGTTGGCTACGGCAAGGCTGTATGCCAATCAACAGCCCATGAGCTTGGCCGCGCACAGTCTGGGCGCACACTTTCTGCAGAACACCATCGACGTGTCAAGCGCCACGGAATCCCTCGGTGCCGTTCACAACATAACGTTGCTGGCCGCCTGCTGCAGAGCCAGTGGGCACGAGAGCTGGGTCAACACGCTGCAGCCGCGGGGCCAGGTATTCATCGCCTTCAACCACGCCGACATCGTGCTTTACGGCGCGCGCATCGCCGACCACAACCAGATCAAACTGGGCGCCGAGCCAGACGCTCGCCTGTTGTCACCGAAAGTGCGCTACGTGAGCTTCACGAATGCCCAGCTTGAATTCGGGGGCCACGCTTACTTCGTACGCGAAGCGGGCAAGAAAGTACCCAAGGCCGCACGCAAGGTGTTTGGCCGCATGTTTGGCTCCGAACGCGACATCCGCGACGACCAGGGCGAGTACCCGCGCAAGGTCTACCCGCTCGGCTGTGATGCCGACGGGGCCACCTGCTACATGGCAGCGCCGTAATCGCAATCCGGTCCCCGGCGGCTCATTGCGGGCCCTGATGTGCCCCAAGCTTCGGCCGCAGCCCGAACACCGGCCGCGCCACGCCCTGCCGCTCGATACCCGCCACTGCTTCCTGCACCGCCACCGCCAACTGCCGGTCTCGGTCCGGCGCATTGAAGACATCATCCTGCGGCGCATTCGCCACCACCACCTGCGGATCCGTGCCGTAGTTCTCCACGCCAAACCCGACGTCCTTGAACCAGAAGCTGTACTCCGGCTGCGTCGTCTCGGTGCCGTCGATGAGTTGGTGTCGCGGCCAGATGCCAACCACGCCGCCCCAGGTGCGCTGGCCCACGAGCGTGCCGATGCCCATCAGCTTGAAGCAGTGGCTGAAGATGTCGCCGTCCGACCCGGCGTGTTCGTTCGTCAGCGCCACCACGGCGCCGGCCGGTGCTTCTTCGGGGTAGCAGGTCGGCTGGCCCCAGCGCGAGAGGGTCCAGGCGATGCGCTTGCGCGCCACCTTTTCCAGCAGCAGTTGGCTGACGTGGCCGCCGCGGTTGTAGCGCACGTCGACGATCAACCCCTCACGGTCGCACTCGCTGCCGAAGTAACGGTGGAATTCAGCGAAGCCGGCACTCATCATGTCGGGCAGATGCAGGTAGCCGACGCGGCCACCGCTGGTGCCATGCACCCAGGCGCGGTTGTGCTCGACCCACTCGCGGTAGCGCGCCGGGGTCTCGTCGGCGAGCGCGGTGACGAGCACTTCGCGCCGTCTGCCTGCTGCGTTGGCCAAGGTCAGCGCCACTTTGGCGCCGGCCTGGTGCACCAGCAGCGCCTGCGGCGGGGTGTCGGCGCTCACGGGCTGGCCGCCGACGGCAACGATGCGTTCGCCGACGTCGCCCGCGTCGCCCGTGATAGCCGCCACGCCGATGGCGTTGAGCGGTGAATCGGCACTGGCGTCCCAGGCGTCGCCCTGCACCGTGCGAACGATTTCCCAGCCGTCCTGCGACAGCTTGAACTCTGCCGCCAGATGGCCCAGCGCCACGGCGGGCGG
>JANOLY010000511.1:0-2250 GCA_031420055.1 Burkholderiales bacterium
TGACCGCCGCGGCGCCGTGCAGCGCCGGCGCTGAGGGCGCGCCGAGTTCTGCGTCGGCCAGCAACGCACCGGCCAGCCGTTCGAGCGCGTGAGCCTTGGCGTCGGGGCCCTACGCGGCCTCTGCGAGCGCTTCCTGCAGCGCCTCGTCGATGAGCGCGTTTTGCTTGGCGATGATGGCCTTGTCGATGGCCCCGGGCGCGCCCTGGTGCTGGCGAGCGCGGCCGCCACGACCGCGGCGCCTGCCGCGCCGGGCGTGGTCAGGCAGCGGCTGAGCCTGGGCCTGGACAACCTGCGTCAGACGGTGGCGAGCAATCCGCTGCGCCTGAACGAGGTGCTCAACCTGGTGCTCGAGACCGTGCACCAGGCGCTGGAGCTGCGCTGCGTCGTGTTCTGCCTGCGCGAGCCCAAGAGCGGCCACCTGCTGGGCCGCGTCGCCCTGGGCGCCGGCTCGGCCGATGTCAGCGCGGCCTTTCGCATCGCACCGCACGCGGCGGCCAACGACCTTTTCGCCGCCGTCTGCGCCAAGGGCGCGGACCTGCTCATCAGCGATGCCAAGGTGGTGGCGACGCGGCTGCCGCCGTGGTACCGGCAGAAGGTCAACGCGGCCACCCTCCTGCTGCTGCCCTTGATGCTCAAGGGCGCGCCGATCGGCCTCATCTACGCCGACAAGGCGGTGGCGGGCTCGATCGTGCTGGGCGACGCCGAACTGACGCTGCTGCGCGGGCTGCGCGACCAGGCGGTGGCGGCATTTGGCAGGGGCTCGCCTTGACGAGGCCGCGCCTGATTCATCGGTGGTGCTGTCGATTTGCTTTACATCTGGGCCCTCCAGCACGCCTAACTTGTTGATTCAAAATGCCGGCACGCATTTTGCATTTGTCCCTCGTGAAACCAAAAGGAGCACTGATATGTCGAAGAAGCATTTTCTTGCGGGCCTGATGGCCGCTTGCTTGGCCGTGGGGGCGCAAGCGGCCCTAGTCACACTCGTGAACAACAGCACGCAGGGTCTCTACAACAACGGCATCGGCACGGTGCTCAACGGCACCAGCCCGGCGTTCCCGGGCCCGGGCGACCCAGTGCAGACCTTTGTGATCGCGCCCGACCTGTCCCCTGCTGCGGCTGCGCTAGGCAACTGGCTCACGACGCCGAGCACGCCGGGTGGCACTTGGGGCAGCAGCCCGCAGGCAATTCCGGCTTCTTGGACTGTCGGCCATGAGACTGCAATCATCTATGCCATCGATGCTGGCGCCGGGCTGACCGGTTTCAACGCCTCGTTCGGCGTCGACAATGGGATCTTCGTCTGGCTCGACGGTGTGTTCATGGGCGGGTTCATGAACCCCGGCATCGCAGTCCTCGGTGAGTTCCAGTTCAACGTTGCCAGCCTATCCGGCGGCACACACTACCTGCAGGTGCTGCGCGAGGATCATGGCGGTGCTACCGGCTACCTCGTCAACGTCACGGCCAACACCGTCCCTGAGCCGACCACGCTCGCGCTCGTCGCTCTGAGTTTGGCAGGGCTGGGATTGATGCGCCGCAAACGCGCCTGAGGCGCCTGAACCGCGAGGAACCCCGCCATGGCGGGGTTCCTCGCTTTGCGCCGTCCACGACTGATTCGCCACCAGGGTCAATCGGCCGCAGAAACTTCGGGGATCGGCGGTTTCGGACCGCGTGGGCCTTGCAGCCAAACGAGCGAGCGGTCGCGTCGGTTCCCGCGTGATGCCGCTTCTGTCGGGTGACGAGCCTTACCCCCGGCACTGGTCGCAACGCTTAGGGCTGCTTGGTTCCCCACCTGGAGGATAGAAGATTCAAACAGCCTTTTTCTTCGCCCAAGCTCCCCGTGCAAGACACCCGACACCAACTGGTTCGGTCCTTGGGGTTGGCTGCGACCCGTTGAGTGTCGACGGCACCTCTGAAGTGCGTCACTTATAGCGGCCGAACCCGGGTTTACCCAGGCGATGGGTCCGCCTTGCCTCGGTCCTGAGAAGCCCACACGCAGCCGATCCGCGCGGCCCTCGGTGCCGGGCCCCCTGAACGGTGATGGGTCGGCAGAGTCAGGCCGCTTGCAGCTGCGGCCCACGGGCAGGCGCGCGCGGCGGTGCCCGGGCCTGCAGCCCCAGGTGCGTGAGGATCTTCTCGATCACCGGCTGCCCAAGGATCGCGGCGATGAGCTTCAGCTCGCCGCCGCAGTTCGGGCAGTGCTCCAGGTCGAGATCGAACACTCGCTTGAGCAGCTTGGCCCAACTCAGCCGCACC
>JANOLY010000512.1:0-1527 GCA_031420055.1 Burkholderiales bacterium
GCCGCAACTGGCGCAGCGCGCGCTTGCAGGGCCCGGTGATGGACAAGTGCCTCACGCGCTTCACACTGCCCTGGACCTGGGACGGCAAGCCCGCGCTGCTGCAAAGCCGCGCCAGCGACGACAGCGGCTACGTGCAGCCCACCTACCGCCAAGCGCGCGCGGTGCGCGGCTCGCGTTCGATCTATCACAACAACTCGATCCAGACCTGGCTCGTGCAGGACAGTGGCGAGGTGAAAAATGTCCAGCTGTCTTAGGGCGTTGATCGTCGCCGCCTGCGGGCTGGGCACTGGCTTGGGAGCGGGCTTGACGCTGGCCCAACCGGCCGCCTACGCTGGCATTGGCCGCACGGCCACGCCGAAGGAACTCGCGGCCTGGGACATCGACGTGCGCCCCGACTTCAAGGGCTTGCCCCCGGGTCAGGGCAGCGTCGCCAAGGGCCAGGAGGTGTGGGAGGCCAAGTGCGCCTCATGCCACGGCGTTTTTGGCGAGAGCAACCAGGTCTTCAGCCCGCTGGTGGGTGGCACGACGGCAGACGACGTCAAGAGTGGCCGCGTGGCACGCCTCACCGACCCCGCCTATCCGGGCCGCACGACGCTGATGAAGCTGCCCACGCTGTCGACGCTGTGGGACTACATCAACCGCGCCATGCCCTGGGCAGCACCGAAGTCGCTGAGCACCGACGAGGTGTATGCGGTGACGGCCTACATCCTGAACCTGGGCAGCATCGTGCCCGACGGCTTCACGCTGTCCGACCAGAACATCGCCGAGGTGCAAAAGCTGCTGCCCAACCGCTTCGGCATGACGACCGAGCACGCGCTGTGGCCGGGGTCAAGGCTTGGCAAGCGCGTGCCCGGTCGTCATGCCGAAGCGGTTGGGCAGCAGCTTCTGCACCTCGGCGATGTTCTGGTCCGACAGCGTGAAGCCGTCAGGCACGATGCTGCCCAGGTTCAGGATGTAGGCCGTCACCGCATACACCTCGTCGGTGCTCAGCGACTTCGGCGCTGTCCAGGGCATGGCGCGGTTGATGTAGTCCCACAGCGTCGACAGGCTCGACAGTTTCATCAGCGTGGTGCGGCCCGGAAAGCTGCCGTCGCGCAGGCTTGCGACCTTGCCAGCGGCGATGTCAGCCTTGCTGGCGCCGCCCACGATGGGGCTGAAGAACTCGTTGCTTTCACCGAACACGCCGTGGCACGACGCGCACTTGCCCTCCCACACCTCCATGCCCTTGGCGACGCTGCCGGCACCCTTGGGCAAGCCTTTGAAGTCGGGCCGCACGTCAATGTCCCAGGCCCGCACTTCGCTGACCGTGGCCGGCCGGCCGACGCCGGGATAGGCCGCCGGTTGAGCTTGCGACTGCGTCTGCGCCTGCGCGCACACGCTGGCCACCAGGGCAAACGCGCCCAGTGCGGCGGCAGCACGCTCACGAAAGCTGGACATTTTTCAGCTCCCCGCTTTCCTGCAGCAGCCAGGTCTGGACGGCGTTGTTGTGATAAATCGACCGCGTGCCGCGCACCGCGCGAAGCTGTT
>JANOLY010000513.1:0-2540 GCA_031420055.1 Burkholderiales bacterium
TGCGTGACATGAAGCCGTTCAGACTGGCCGATTCGCCGCGCAACAACCGGGTGTTGAGCGAACGGGTGCCGGTCAGCTACCACGCACAGGACGACGGCGGCAGTAGGGCCGCGGTCCCAGGCACCACCCTACCCACCGCAGACATCCGCGCGCCCGTGGTGGCGGGCGACCGAGTCATCGCCATCGTCGACGTCATCAGCCACCGCCCCGGGTACCGCTTCAGCGACGACGACCGCCGCCTGCTGGCCACTGTGTGCGCCAGCCTGGGCACGGCGCTGGAAAACGCCCGCCTCTTCGACGAGACGCAGCGCCGCGCCAAAGAAGCCGCCGCGCTGGCCGAGGTGGGTCGCGACCTGGGTTCGTCGCTGGACCTGCAGCGCGTGATGGACGGCATTGCCCGCCACGCCAAAGAGCTGCTCAACGCCGGCAGCAGCGCCATCTTCATCCCCGACGAGGGGGCACTGACGCACCGCGCCATCGTCGCGTTAGGCGACACGGCCGACCAGATCAAGGCCACCGTCATCCACACCGGCCACGGCATCATCGGCAGCCTGCTGCAAAGCGGCCAGCCCGAACTCATCAACGACACCCAGGCCGACCCGCGGCGCCTGCAGATTCCGGGCACCACCAGCCAAGGCGACGAGCGGCTGATGGTGGTGCCGCTGCTGGCCCATGGCGCGGTGACCGAGGTGCAGGGCGCCATGGCCGTGTGGCGCCAGGGCGGCGGCCCTTTCAAGGCGCACGAACTGGAGTTCCTGGCCGGTCTGTCGCAACAGGCGGTGATTGCGCTGAACAACGCGCGGCTGTTCGAGCAAGCCCAAGCGGCCCGCGCCGCAGCCGACGCGGCCCGGCTGCTGGCCGAAAGCGCAAACGTTGCCAAGAGCAGCTTCCTGGCCACCATGAGCCACGAGATCCGCACGCCCATGAACGGCATCATCGGCATGACCGGGCTGCTGCTGCAAACGAGTCTGGACGCCGAGCAACGCGACTTCGCGCGCACCGTGCGCGACAGCGGCGAGAGCCTGCTGACCATCATCAACGACATCCTGGACTTCTCGAAGATCGAGGCCGGCAAGCTCGATGTCGAGACCCAGCCCTTTGACTTGCGCGACTGCGTGGGCTCGGCGCTGGAGCTGGTGCAGCACCGCGCGGCCGAGCAGCAGCTGGGCCTGGTTCTGGCCATCGCCGACGACATGCCGGCCCGCGTGTTGGGCGACAGCACGCGGCTGCGCCAGATCTTGCTGAACCTGCTGAGCAACGCGCTGAAGTTCACGCCAGCCGGCGAAGTGCGTCTGACACTGAGCAAGGGCGCCGGTGATGAACTGCACTTTGCCGTGCAAGACAGCGGCATCGGCCTCACGCCCGAGGGCATGGCCAAGCTGTTCCAGAGCTTTGCCCAAGCCGACAGCAGCACCACGCGCAAGTACGGCGGCACGGGGCTGGGGCTGGTCATCAGCAAACGCCTGGCCCAAGCCATGGGCGGCACGATGAGCGCGTACAGTGCCGGCCCCGGCCAGGGCTGCACCTTCAGCTTCCACATCAAGGCCCCGGCCATGGCCAGCACGCCGGCCACGGCCACCGCGCCGCTGGCCAAGGCCGCCATCGACCCGCAGATGGCCGCGCGCCACCCGCTGCGCATCTTGCTGGCCGAAGACAACCTGGTGAACCAGAAGCTGGCGCTGCGCCTGCTCAGCCAGATGGGCTACACGGCGGACTTGGCCGTCAACGGGCAGCAGGCCATCGAACGTGTCGAGCAACAGCGCTACGACCTGGTGCTGATGGACGTGCAAATGCCCGAGATGGACGGCCTGGAGGCCAGCCGCCGCATCACCGCACAGTGGCCACCACTGATGCGCCCGCGCATCGTGGCCATGACGGCCAACGCCATGCAGGGCGACCGCGAAGCCTGCCTGGCCGCGGGCATGGACGACTACGTGACCAAGCCGATACGGGTCGATGCGTTGGTGCAGGCGTTGATGGCGGCCAGCGGGCGTCGCGATGCGTAAGCGTGGCCGCCTGGAGCCACCACTCGATGTGCGCGCTGCGCTCAGCGTCGCTGGCCGCAACGTTCTGCGCCAGCTCGAGCGCGTCCTCGTCCAGCTTGAGCGTGGTTCGCATCATTTCGCCTGGTGCAATGGTGAAGAAGTGGCGCAGTCTGTCCATCGTCGAATCCATTGCGCGCAGACGCGCCGGCCCGTTTGCCGTGCCTTGACAACAGCGGAGCAACAACCGTGACACGCCCCCAGCTTCAAACCATCGCCGACCTGGCCCGCGCCGGGCGCCACGAACAGGCCGTGCAAGCTGCCACTGCCGCGCTGGCCACGCCCCGGCTTGGCGCCCCGCAGCAGTTGGCCTGGCTGGCCTTGCGCATCGACAGCCTGCTGGCCCTGCTGAAGTTGAACGACGCCGAAGCCGACGCCAACGCTATGCAGGCCGTCGCCAAGGCGACCCGGTCCGTGGCGCACGAAGCCCAGGCCCTGGCTTGCCTGGCCCATGTGCAGACGCGCCTGGAGCGCACCGAGCTTGCACAAGCCACTGCC
>JANOLY010000514.1:0-1651 GCA_031420055.1 Burkholderiales bacterium
CACCGCCACTGCCGCCTATGCCGACCTGCTGCTGCCGGCCACCACCTGGGGCGAGAAGGACGGCACCGTCACCAACAGCGAAAGGCGCATCAGCCGCGTGCGGCCCGCCGTCGCGGCGCCCGGGCAGGCGCGGCACGACTGGCACATTGCGGTCGATGTGGCGCGGCGCATCGAGGCGCTGTTGCCGGCGCGACGCGCCAATGGACTCTCGATGTTCCCGTTTGCTAACCCTGAAAGCCTGTGGAACGAACACCGTGAAAGCACGCGCGGCCGCGACCTGGACATCACCGGCCTGAGCTACGCCATGCTCGACAGCCATGGCCCGCAACAGTGGCCGCTGCGCGAGGGTGAATCGGCTGGCGCGAGCAGGCTGTACGCCGATGGCATCTTCCCCACCACCGACGGCCGTGCCAGCTTCGCCGCCGTGGCCGCGCGCCCGCTGGCCGAAAAGCGCGACGCGCCCTACCCCTTCAGCCTGAACACCGGCCGCCTGCGTGACCACTGGCATGGCCTGAGCCGCACTGGCACGCTGGGGCGCCTCTACGGCCACACGGCAGAGCCCAGCATCGACATGCACCCGAGTGACCTGGCACGCCTGCGCATCGCCAGCGGCGACCTGGTGCAGGTCAAGTCGCGGCGCGGCACGCTCGTGCTGCCGGCGCAGGCCAGCACCAGCGTGGCACCGGCGCAGGCCTTCGTCGCCATGCACTGGGGCGACGAGGTGCTGGGCGGACGGCACCGGGGCGGCGTCAACGCGCTGACGTCAGCGGCCCTTTGCCCAACAAGCAAGCAGCCCGAGCTTAAACACGCGGCCGTGAAGATCACGAAGGCCGAACTTCCCTGGTTGCTGCTGGCGCGCGCCTGGCTGCCGAATGAAGTGGCCCTGCAGCGCCGCGCCGAACTGCTGGCGCTGTGCAGCGGCATGGACTACGCCGCCTGCGTGCCATTCGGTCGTGAACCAGGCGCAGTCGGGGTGCTGCTGCGCGCCGGTGCACCCGCCGCGCCAGACGCCGCCTGGCTGTCGCGCGTCGAAGCCCTGCTCGGCCTGGACCTGCTCGACGTGCTGCGCTACTCCGATCCGCACCGTGGCCAGAGCCGCAGCGTGCGGCTGGTCGCGCACGAGATCGATGGCCAAGCTGCCGGTGCACGACTCAAGGCCTTCTTGCTGGCCGGCGACATCCAGGCGGCCGGCTGGGTGAGCGCGCTGCTGGTGGACGAGTTGCCGGCGCAGAGCTACGGCCGCGCATTGCTGGCCGGCACCAAAGTGCCACCCGTGCCCGTGCCCTCGCGGGGCCTGCAGGTGTGCAACTGTTTGGACGTCACCGAACCCGAGATCGCGGCCACGCTGGCGCGCTACAGCGGCAGCGCGGAGTCGCGCTTGTCTCAACTGCAAGCCCAGTTGAAATGCGGTACCCACTGCGGCAGCTGCCTGCCGGCGCTGCGCCGACTGGTGCAGCAGGTGCAGCCTGCGGCGCAAGCGGCTTGAACCGAAAAGACAACGCCATGCTGCCAACCGCCACCAGCCGCCGCAACGGCAGTGTCAGCCTCGTCGGCGCCGGCCCGGGCGACCCCGAATTACTGACCGTCAAGGCCATCAAGGCCATCCGCCGCGCTACCGTGCTGCTGGTCGACGACCTGGTGGGCGATGGCG
>JANOLY010000515.1:0-1861 GCA_031420055.1 Burkholderiales bacterium
CCGGGTTGGCGCCGCAGCCGCTGGTGGTGTCCGATTCGCCGCATTTGGTGCTGACCCATAGCTCGTGGATCGGGCAGGCCTGGCGCTGTTTCTCGCTGGCCCACTGCACATACTCGCGCGCCGCCTTGCTGGCACGCATGATGGTGTCGTGGTCGCCATGCAGCTCGATGCCAAAGCCGACCACCGGCTTGCCCGTGGTGGCAATGCCGTCCACCACTTTCTTGGTCCAGCCGTCTTCGATGCCGATGACCACCACCGCCGCCACGTTGGCGTTGCAGCCGGCGCCGATGAGGGTGCGAAAGTGCAGGTCCAGGTCAGCCCCGAACTGCAGCCGGCCGTACGGGTGCGGGATGGCCATCGCGCCCTTGATGTTGTGCGCCACGGCCTCGGCCGCGGCGTTGGACAGGTCGTCCAGCGGCAGGATGATGACGTGGTTGCGCACGCCCACACGGCCGTTTTCGCGCCGGTAGCCCAGGAAGGTGGTGTCTTTGGAGATGACAGTCATGGTGTTACCAACGCTTGGTTTTGATGTTGTGGACGTGGGCGTGTTCGCCCGCCTTGATGGGTGCAACCACCTTGCCCATGGAGATGCCGTACTTGATGACGGTGTCGCCCGTGGCCATGTCCTTGAGTGCGACCTTGTGGCCGATGGGAATGTCCTGGCGTGCATCGACGGCCATCATGCGGTCTTCGTCCATGATCCAGCCGTTCAGCGCCATGCCGGCCTTCACGCCTTCCACCACCACCACGGCCACGCTGTCGTGCGCGTCGTGCAATACAAAGTGAATCATCTGCCCGCTCCTTGTCTGAAACCCCAGCCGCGGCCCCGAGGGCAGCGGTCCGGGCGGCAGTATCGGCAGCGGCTGAGCCCGCGTCAATCAGGTCATACATATGACATGGCTGACCCGGGGCTGGACGGGCAGGATTGCATTCTTGCCGCCCGCGGGATGCCAGCTTGGCGGGCGACGGGTGGAGGCGACCACCGACTGTTATTGAAATTCCCGCACGGCACACGGGCTTTTCAATGCTGGGCAGTGCTGCGCCCACACTGTTGAGGCAGTCCAGCGAGTCCCTGGCGGGCCGCATCGAAGTTATCGAGACGGGCGGCTTCACATTGAACGAAACCGGCCCCGAACAAGCCGCTGCGCTTTGGTGGCGTGGCGGCTTCCCGCGCTCGTACACGGCAGCCAGCGACGCCGACACCCGCAACTGGCGCCGCGAGTTCATTCGCACCGCAGTCGAACGTGACCTGCCGTAGCTGGGCATGAACGTGGCTGCGCCGGCGATCTACCGCTTTTGGGCGATGCTGGCGCACTTCCACGGCCAGGTGTGGAATGCCGCCGACCCGGCGCGGTCCCTCGGCGTCAACGAGTCCACGGTGCGCCGCTATCTGGACTGGCTGACCCAGGCCTACTTCGTTCGCCAGCTGCAGCCCTGGTTCGCCAATCTGGGCAAGCGTCAGGTGAAGGCGCCAAAGATCTACCTGCGTGACACCGGACTGCTGCACGAACTGCTGGGCATTGCCGACCCGCAGGCCCTGTGGCAACACCCCAAGAGCGGGGCCTCGTGGGAAGGCTTTGCGCTCGAGCAGGTGCTGCGCATCGCGCGGCCTGACGAGGCCTACTTCTGGGCCACGCATGCCGGGGCCGAGCTCGACTTGCTGATGTTCAAGGACGGCCGACGGGTGGGCGTGGAGTTCAAGCGCGCAGACGCGCCGGCAATCACCAAGTCCATGCGCGTGGCCCTGCAAGACCTGGCGCTGGACGCCCTGTATGTCGTCTACCCAGGAACAAGGCGCTACGCCCTGGCCGATGGAGTGCATGCGGTGCCGCTGTCGGCCTTGGTCTCGGCGTGATATCGG
>JANOLY010000516.1:0-2530 GCA_031420055.1 Burkholderiales bacterium
CGCGCCGGCGCCTGGCCCTGGCCGGCCATCAGGCAGTTGCCGAACAGCACCTCGTCCACCGCGTCGCCGGGCACACCGGCGCGCTCGACGGCGGCGCGTATCGCCACCGCGCCCAGCTCCCACGCAGCGAGCGAAGAAAAGTCACCCAGCAGACCGCCTATGGGCGTGCGGGCGGCGGAGACGATAACGATGGGGTCGGACATGCAAAGGCTCCTGAATCGTCAAGGGTGAGGTGGTCGGGAAGTACGCAGAGGTGCTGCGAGGCCGGGTCTCAAGCGCCGGGCTCTCGGTAGGTGGCCGGCGCGTCATTGGCCCACCATGGGCGCAACCCGTAGCCGGCAAGGGCCCGCTTGACAGGTGTCACGCCGGCTCCACCGCCAGGCGCGGCGCGCTGCTGGCAGCGTCGAATCGCGCCCACAGTGCAGCCAGGGCGCGTTCGCTGGCCGGCTCGACATCGTCCGCCGTGCGCACAGTCACACGCAGGTCTTCGAGCAGCCCGTTGTGCAGGCCGTAGACCCACCCGTGCACCACCAACTCGGCACCGCGCGCCCAGGCGTCTTGCACCACCGTGGTCCCACAGACGTTGAGCGCTTGCTCCAGTACGTTCAGCTCGCACAGGGCCCGCAGGCGGGTGTCGTCATCGGCCAGAGCATCGAGAAAGGCACGGTGCTTGTTGCGCACGTCCTGCACATGACGCAGCCAGTTGTCGGCCAGGCCGACGCGCCGGTTGTGCAACGCCGCCATCACGCCGCCGCAGCCGTAGTGGCCCACCACCATGACGTGCCGCACCTGCAGTTGGTCGATGGCGTACTGCATCACGCTCAGCGCGTTGAGGTCGCTGTGCACCACCACGTTGGCCACGTTGCGGTGCACGAACACGTCGCCCGGCAGCAGCCCCAGGATCTCGTTGGCCGGCACGCGGCTGTCAGCGCAGCCTATCCACAGGTACTGAGGTGCCTGCTGGGCCAGCAGGCTGGTGAAGAAACCGGGCTTGCGGGCCTCGACACCTACGGCCCATTGCCGGTTCTTTTCGAACAGATCACGCAGACCGTTGGACATGTGCGCAGCGCTCTCTAGCCCAGCAACGCCGTCGGTGGTGGGTACGCAGCCCTGCGAGGTGATGTGTTCCATCGTGCGATCTCCAAGTCGGGCTTGCCAAAGTATAGGCAGTCCTGGTGTGTCGCCAGGGCCCGGCGGGTGCACCGAAGGGGCCTGCTCAGGCCGGCAGCGGCTGCGGCAACACGGCCTGCAGGCCCGTCGCGGCAGCGCTGCGCAGCAGCATGGCCTGCGCCACCGGCCGGCTGCACACCGCGCTGTGCCACTGCTCGTTTTCGTACAGCGCGACGACACCATCGCCGGCCCCGAGCGCCGGGCCGGGCTGCGCGGCCAGCAGCGGCTGTCGCCAGGGCTCGCTGTCCAGATGGGGGCAAAAGCAGCCGTCAAGCCAACCCAGGCCGTCGCGCAGACCGCCGCCGGGAATGCTGTCGGTGATGTAGCGCTGAAACCAGCAATTCGCGCCCGCGCTGATGCCGGCCATGACCGTGCCTGCGTCATAGGCCGCGCGCAACGCGGTGTCGAAGCCGAATTCGCGCCACACCGCCAGCATCGCCGGGGTGTTGCCGCCACCCACGTAGACCAGGTCGGCCTCCAGCACGGCCTGGCGGTAGTCGCGCTGCATGTCGTAGGGGAAGAACAGCAGGCTGCTCGGCCGGCAGTCCAGCTGCGTGAAGGCGCGAAAGAACTTCGCCTGGCCCACCACGCCGTCGCCCCCGGCCGTGCCCAAAAACAGCACCGCGGGCCGCGGCTTGCCGGTCAGCGACAGCAACCAGCGCTCTTGGCGCAGGCTGGTGTCGTCCATCAGGAAGCCGCCACCCCCAATGGCGGCGACACGGCGCACAGTGCTGTCGGCCATGGCGGCTACATCGTCTCGGCAAACAGCTCGCGCCCGATCAGCATGCGGCGGATTTCGCTGGTGCCGGCGCTGCCTCGCTCCAGCCCTCGATGCCGAAGCCACGTCAAGCACCGCGGCGAAGATGAAAGCACGTCGGACATGAGCACCAGGTGGCTTCTGTTGGTTCATGGCGATGGTAAACGCGGCCATGTCCTGAGCGGACTCAGCTTGGTAGGCGCACCCCGCACCTTCGCCGTCATCTGGGGCCCATCCCCGCTCACAAGGGGCTGCCACGTGCCCCTAGTGCGCCGCATCTGCAACATCGGGCCCATCCCCGCTCACGCGGGGCTGCCAGGAGGAGCTGTTCCAGGCGTGGATTCGACCCGGGCCCATCCCCGCTCACGCGGGGCTGCCTGCATGCCGCTGGCTTCGCGCAGCACGTCGCGGGGCCCATCCCCGCTCACGCGGGGCTGCCCAAGTTTGATTGAGGGCGTCGTGCCCGTGGGAGGGCCCATCCCCGCTCACGCGGGGCTGCCGAAGGCTTTGTGAGCATCGAGATGGGTCGAAGGGGCCCATCCCCGCTCACGCGGGGCTGCCCGCCATGTAATCTTGCCCGTGGCAGCGTCGTAGGGCCCATCC
>JANOLY010000517.1:0-3891 GCA_031420055.1 Burkholderiales bacterium
CGACCATGCCCAGCGGCACAAAGATGCGCTCGGCAAAGAATTCAGGCAGCGAACGTCCCGAGACGACCTCCACCAAGCGCCCCAGCACCTCGGTAGCCGGCCCGTAGCGCAGCGTGGTGCCGGGCTGGCTGTCCAGCGGCGTGCTGGCCAGCACCTTCACGTACTGCTCGAGCGTGAAGTCGCCGTTGGTGGGCAAGGACTGCAAGGCCTTGCGGCGAAGCGCCTCGGCGGGCGGGTTGGTCGACGGTGGCACGCCGACGAAGCCCGCGCGGTGGGTCAGCAGGTCGTGGATGGTGATGGCGCGGCGCAGGGGGGTCGGCACATAGCCGTCGGGCGCGTCGACCTGAGGCACGGCCACCTTCATGTCGGCAAATTCGGGCAGGTAGCGCGCGACCGGGTCGCTGAGCAGGAAGCGCCCTTCCTCCAGCAGCATGAGCACCGCCACCACGGTGACGGGCTTGGTCATCGACTGGATCTGAAAGATGTCATCGGTGCGCATTGCTCGCTGCGCTTCGATGTCGGCATAGCCCTGGGCCTTGAGCCGCACCAGCTGGCCACGGCGTGCCACCACGGTGACGGCACCGGCCAGCTTGGCCGCGGCGAGCTGGCTCGCGATGAATGCGTCGACGCGCTGCAGCCGCTCGGCCGACAGGCCCAGCTCTTCGGGCCGGCCCAGTGGCATCTGGGCCGCAGCTGCGGCCCACACCAGCCAGAGCAGTGCCGCCGCGAACCCTGCACGCAAGTTCTTCATAGGTGCCTTTCGTTGAGACAGCCAGTATGCGGCGGCACCAGGCCCGGGACGGGCCTGCTAGGGCATGCGCGTCGAGACGTCGCTGCCGCAGCCGTTTTGCAGCACCGTGCCCACCGCGTCGAGCGTTTGCGAGGTGTTGACCGAGGTCTGCGTATTGCCGTCGGCAGAGAGCGTGAAGACGCGTGTCACGCGCACCGTGCCGGCAAAGCTGCCGTCGGGGTTGTAGCGAATGAAGCGAAAGCGCGTGGTGTAGTTCTGGGCTGCGGCGTCGCGCTTCCAGGTGCCAAACCCGACGCCCCGTGCGGTGGGGGGTGACGCGTCGGTTTGTGTCCAGGTGCCACCGCGAAGGGCCATGCTCTGGCCCCGCCCGGAAAAGAGGACGGCATTGCTCGTGCAGTCTCGCACTGCAACGACCGACTCCCAAGCGCCTTCGACGGGGTCGGCGTCGCTGGCCTGGGCTACGGCATCGCCGCCGCAGGCCTGGATAAGCAGCATCGTGGCCGCTGCGGTCACGGTCACAAGGGCGGCTGACTTCAATGATTTGGACTGGGTCATGGTGTCTCCGAAGCGTGATGGACGTTGAGCCGGCTGCGACATGCAGACCGACGCGGCACAATGCTTGCGCGTGCCTCATGGCGTCGTTAGCGACCTTTGAAACATTCCTGAAAAAGGCTGAATCCTCGCTATGCCGGTTTCCGAGCGCTTTGCCTTTGGTGACTTCGTGCTGGAGCGCTCCCGGCACCGCGTGCGGCACCGCGACGGCACGCCGTTGAACCTGACACCGCGCCTCTTCAGCGCCCTGCTTTTGTTTGTTGAGAACCCGGGTGAGCTGCTGACCAAAGATGCTTTGCTGCTGGCACTGTGGCCCGCTCTGGTGGTGGAAGAAAACAACCTCAGCCAGGTGGTCTCCAACCTGCGCCGCGCGCTGGGCGACGACACACAGGGCAGCCGCTACATCCAGACCGTGCCGCGCCAGGGGTTCAGGTTCGTGGCGGCGGTGACGGTGCTGGCTGATCAGGAAGCACCAGCGGCCGCGCCTGCGGTCGAGGCTGCTGCGCTGGCGGCACCCACGCCGCCCGCTGACGGCAGCCTCGTCGACGTGCACGCGATGCCGCTCTCGCGGCCAGCCCCGCTGCGCCGCCGTTGGCTGCGTGGCGTGCTCGTGACGGGGTCCGCCTTGGGCCTGGGCGGCGGTGCGTGGTGGATGCTGAACCGCGCGCAGGTCGGCCGTACGCCAGTTCGCACCACCACCCTGGCCGTGCTGCCGTTCAGACCGCTGATGACCGAGGGCCGCGACGAGCTGCTCGAGCTCGGCATGGCCGATGCCTTGATCAGCCGGCTCTCCACCGTGCCCGGGCTGGTGGTGCGATCCGTAGGCTCGGTGCTGCGCTTCGGGGGCACGCACCAAGACCCCTTGCGCGCCGCGCGCGACCTGGAGGTGCAGTGGATCGTCGACGGCTCGCTGCAGCGCCGTGGCGACCAGCTGCGCGTCACCGCCCGCCTGCTGTGGGCCGCCGACGGCAGTGCGGCCTGGAGCGGAAGCTTCGACGAGAAGTTCACCGGCGTCTTCGAGCTGCAGGACCTGATCGCCAACCGAGTGCTCGGCGCTTTGGCACCCAAGCTTCAAGCGCGCGCGGCCGGGACTGGTGACGCCGGTGCGCCGTTGACCGGCATCGGTGGCACACGCAACACCGACGCTTATCAGCTCTACCTCACCGCCTGGCGCTACGCGCAGGACCTGCGTGGCGACAACCTGAGAAAGAGCATCGTGCTCTTCAACGAAGCGCTGACGCTCGACCCGGCCTATGCCTTGGCCTACGTTGGGCTGGCTGAAGCGCACACGCGCTCGATGTTCGGCGCCGACGCGCCACCTTTGCAGGTGGCCGAGCTCGCCGACAGCGCCGTGAGGCGTGCCCTGGCGCTGGCTCCGGGCCTGGCCGAGGCCCATGTCCAGAACGGCATCAATCGCCAGTGGCACGACTTCGACTGGCGCGCGGCCGAGCAAGAGTACCGCCTCGCATGGGTTGCCAATCCCAACGCCTTCGGCGCCCATTTCGGGCTGGCGAACTTGTTGCTGACGCAAGACCGCATCGCTGCGGGATTCGAGCATCTGCGGCTGGCGCGCGAACTCAACCCGCTGTCTCCCCTGGTGAACACGCTGGAGGCGGGCTACCTGCTGGACGCCGGCAGCTTCGACGAGGCGCGCCGACGCTTGGCCCGCGCCTTGGATGTGGCCCCTGGCTTCTGGCTTGCCCACATCGTGCAGGGCCACTTTCACTTGGCCCAGAAGCGGCCCGACGAAGGCCTTGCCGCGCTGCGCCAGGCGGTCGTGCTCGCGCAGGCCAGCACGCAATCCTTGTCCACATTGGGCATGCACTTGGCGAGAAGAGGCCAGCTTGACGAGGCGCGGACCATCCTGCAGCAACTCGTGGAACGCGAGAAGACGCGCTACGTGCCGCCGACGGCTTTCGCCGCCGTGCAGGCCGCGCTGGGCCAGACAGGCGCGGCGTTGGACTCGCTCGCCAAGGCCCTGGTCGTGCGCGACCAGCGCCTGTTCTATCTGAAGGACGACCGGCGCTGGATGGGCCTGCGCCAGGAGCCGCGCTTCAAAGCGCTGATGGTCCGGCTCAGGCTCGACCGCTTCGGGCCCGGCCTGTCGCCGGCCTGAGCCGGCGAGGTGCCTAACGCTTGACCGGAGCGGCGGCGCGCTGCCCGCTGATGGTCACGCTGATGGCCGCACTGATGGCCGCACTGATGGCTTTGCGACCGCTGCCGCCATGCGCCGACCACCGCACCTACGCGTGCAGCAAAATCGCGCCTATGGGCTCGACCGTCAACACCGAAAATAGCACGGCATTCATTCCCTTCGAGGAGTTCCGCAACGGCCTGCCCCATGGCCGCTTTCGCGTCGTCGTCAATCCGGCGCTGGCCAAGCCCTTTGTGGCCCATTGCACGCATGCCACGCACTTGGCGCTGGCGCTGTTCGGCCCGGGAGTCGCCCTCGCGTTGTACGGCTACCTCGTCGCAGGTGCGCTGCTGGTTGGCGCGGCGTGGCTGCTGCGCTGGTCGGTGAAGAAACGCGCGCCTTTGATCCTTCTGCACCTGGCCACACGCGTGCCATCGATCTACGAGCAGGCCAC
>JANOLY010000518.1:0-5533 GCA_031420055.1 Burkholderiales bacterium
CGACGAAGAACACCGGCACTGCATGACGCTGTGCGTATCGCGCGCACGAAGCCCCCTGCTGGTGCTGGACCTCTGACGGCGTCTGCCGACCTTCCCCACACATCCCGCGAATCCTCCTGGAGACACCCCATGCTCGACACCGTCAAGAAGCGCTCGATCTACGACCCCACGCAGCCCGGCCTGATCTACCCCGAGGCACCCAGCTTCGACAACTTTGCCGCTGAGCGCCTGCACCTCAAGCAGCGCCTGGTGGCGGCCTGCCGCGCCTTCGCGCTGGAAGGCTTCGACTACGGCTTCGCCGGCCACCTGACCATCCGCGACCCCGAGCATCCCGAGCTGTACTGGACCAACCCCATGTGCGTGCACTTTGCGCAGGTGAAGGTGTCCAACCTGATCCTGGCCGACCACAAGGGCCGCGTCGTCGAGGGCCGCCACGCCATCAACCGCGCCGGCTTCGTGCTGCACGGTGCTGTGCACGAGGCCCACCCCGACATCCTGGCCATGTGCCACGCCCACACCGTCTACGGCACCGCGTTCGCCGCGCTCGGCCGGCCGCTGGAGCCGATTTCGCAGGACGCCGCGGCCTTCTTCGAGGACCACGTCGTCATCCGCGACGAAGCCGGGCAGGTGGCGGTCGAGGAAAGCGCCGGCCTGGCCGTGTGCGACTGGTTCAAGGGCGTGAAGGCCGCCATCCACCAGAACCACGGGCTGCTTACGGCCAGCCGCCACAGCATAGAGGCCGCTGCGTTCTGGTTCATCGCGCTCGAGCGCTGCTGCCGCCAGCAGTTGCTGGTCGAGGCCAGCGGCCACAAGCCGCTGCTGGTGTCGCCCGAACGCGCGCGCTACAGCCGCCAACACGTGGGGTCGGAATACATCGGCTGGCTGCACTTCCAGCCCATCTACGACCACCTCGCGGCCACCCAGCCCGACCTGTTCGAATGACGCCCCTGCACTGCGGCCAACGCGTTTGGCAAGGGAGCCGATCGTGACACTCGCCAAGGTTCCCGTCCGCACCGACTATGTCGACGAGGTCTACCGCACGCTGCTGGACGCCATCACCGACGGCAGCCTGGCGCCGGGCGAGCGCTTGATGCAGGAAGACCTCGCCGAGCAGCTGAATGTGTCCAGGTCACCCGTGCTGCAGGCCCTGCGGCTGTTGAAGAAGGACGGCCTGCTCGAAGACGCACCGGGTCGGGGCCTGCTGGTGACGCGGCTGGAGCCCGGCCGCATCGGCCAGCTATACCAGGTGCGCGGCGCGCTGGACGCGCTGGCCGCACGGCTGGCCGCCGAACGCCGTGCCGACATCCCCGCCGCGTTGATCGCCGCAGGCCGCCAGGCCGCCGCCGCCGGCGACGACGTGCGCGCGATGATCGAGGCCGACATCGCGTTTCACCGCGCCATCTACGACGCCTCGGGCAACCCCTACGTCGTCGACAGTGCCCTGCTGCACTGGATCCACCTGCGCCGTGTGATGGGCGCCGTGCTGCGCAACGGCGAAAGCCGCGCCGGCATCTGGGACGAACACGAATCCATCCGCCTGGCCATTCGCGCGGGCGATGGCGCGCGGGCGGCTGCGCTGTCCGAAGGGCATGCCGACAGCGCGCGGCGGTCTCTCGTGGGCAGCCTTGAACTTGCGCAGCGAGAGCCGATCTCGGCGCGGCGACTGACTGCCTGAGCCGCACTGCAGCGATCGCGAACGCCGTCCTCAGGACGGGGCGTGACCAGCCAACCAAGGCGACACACTAGTCCCGCACGGCCGCAATGGCCGCCGCCGTGCGTTCGACGTTGGCGGAATTCAGCCCCGCCACGCACATGCGGCCCGAGCGCACCAGGTACACGCCGAACTCGTCGCGCAGCCGGTCGACCTGCGCTGGCGACAGCCCCGTGTAGCTGAACATGCCGCGCTGGCTGAGCAGATAACCGGCGTCGCGCCCGGGCTGCAGCGCGGTGAGCGCGGCGTGCAGGCGCTGGCGCATGGCCTGGATGCGGCCGCGCATGGCGGCCACGTCGGCCACCCAGGCTGCACGCAACGCTGGCGTGCCCAGCACACCGGCCACGATGCCGGCGGCGTGTATGCCGGGGCTGGAATAGTTGCGCCGCACGGTGGCCTTCAGCTGGCCCAGCACCAGGTCGGCCTCGGCCGCACCGTTGCACACCACGCTGAGCGCGCCGCAGCGTTCGCCATAGACGCTCATGCTCTTGGAGAAGGAATTGGCGATGAAGAAACTCAAGCCGCTGGCGGCCATTGCACGCACGGCGAAGGCGTCTTCATCGATGCCGTCGCCATAGCCCTGGTAGGCCATGTCCAGGTAGGGCAGCAGTTCGCGGTCGCGCAGCACGGGGATCAGCGCGTCCCACTGCGCCGGGCTCAGGTCCACGCCCGTGGGGTTGTGGCAGCAAGCGTGCAGCAGCACCACGCTGCGTGGCGGCAGGGTGCGCAGGGTGGCCAGCATGGCGTCGAACTGCAGGCCGCCAGTGGCCGCGTCGTAGTACGGGTAGCTGTGCACGGCGATGCCCGCACCTTCGAACATCGCGCGGTGGTTGTCCCAGGTCGGGTCGCTGACCCACAGCGCGCTGCCCGGCAGCCAGTGCTTGATGAAGTCGGCACCCACACGCAGGCCGCCGCTGGAGCCTACCGTCTGAATGGTGGCCACACGCCCCGAGCGCAAGGCTTCGTGCGCGGTGCCGAAGAGCAGGCCCTGCACGGCAGCGCGCACCGCGGCCGAGCCCTCGATGGGCAGGTAGGGCTTGGGGCCGCTGGTGGCCAGGATCTGGGCCTCGGCCTGGCGCACACAGTCCAGTACGGGGATGCGCCCGGCGTCGTCGAAGTAGATGCCTATCGACAGGTTGACCTTGTCGGCGCGTGGGTCCTTCTGGAAGGCGTCGTTCAGGCCCAGGATAGGGTCGCCGGCGTACGGCTCGAGGTGTTCGAACATGCTGCGGGGCCGGCTCAGGCGGCCAGGGCGCGTTCGATGTCTTTGCGCAGCGACTCTGGCGTGTCGTTGGGCGCGTAGCGCTTGAGCACCAAGCCGTCCTTGCCGACCAAGAACTTGGTGAAGTTCCACTTCACGCCCTCGGTGCCCAGCAATCCCGGCGCCTGCGCCTTCAGCCATTGCCACAGCGGGTGGGCGTCGGCCCCATTGACGCTGACTTTGGCCATCATCGGGAAGCTCACGCCGTAGTTCAGTTGGCAGAACGAGGCGATGTCGTCGTTGCTGCCCGGGTCTTGCGCGCCGAACTCGTTGCTGGGAAATCCCACGATCACCAGGCCGCGCTCGCGGAAGTCTTCCCACAGCCTTTCCAGCCCCGCGAATTGCGGCGTGAAGCCGCACGCGCTGGCGGTGTTGACGATGAGCAGCACCTTGCCACGCTGGCTGGCCAGCTGCGCCGACTGGCCGGTGATGGACAGGGCTTGGAAGTCGTAGACGGTCTTTGCGGCCATGGCAGGGCTTTCGGTGGGGTGGCTGTGGCGGGGATGTTATCGCCGCGCACGCGCGTTGACAGCCGCAGCGTGCCCCGCCACCATCGGCCGCACCCCACTTGCGAAGTTCCATGTCCGCACCTGTCCGAGTCGCCTTGCTGGGCTTCAGCAGTTTTGAGCGCACTGCGCTTTCGACCTGTTTCCGGCTGACCGCCGAGCGTGAACCGCACTACGAGCAGCTCACGAACCTGGATGACGCCGAACTGCTGGTGGCCGATGCCGACCATGCACCCTCGGTGCAACTGGTGCAGGCCACCGAGCGCTTGGCCGACACGGTGTTCATAGGCGCACAACCGCCCGAGGACGCGCGCGCCTGGATGGCCCGACCCATCGACCCCTTGCATGTGATGCGCGAGCTCGACGCCATGGTCGCCCAACGCGCGGGCGTGCAAGCGCCGCCCGTGCCGCAACGGCCCCCTGCGCCGCCGGCCACGCCAGCGCCGCCCGCCACGCCGTCGACTCCCGCGCCGACTCCCCCACCCGCACCGCGCGCCCGCCGGCCCCAGCCCGTGGCCAACCGTGTGCGTCACGCCTTGCTGGTCGACGACAGCGCCATCGCCGTGCTGTTTCTGCAGAAGTGCCTGCAGGCTTTTGGCCTGCACATCGCCACGGCCGCCAGCAGTGACCGGGCCACGCTGCTGATGTCGCAGCAACGCTTCGACTTCATCTTCCTGGACGTCGAGCTGGGCGAAGACAGCTCCATGGACGGCCTGACCCTGTGCCAGCAAATCCGCCGCCACCCGGTGCCCGCCGGTGCGCAAGCGCCGGTGGTGGTGATGGTCTCGGCGCACCACCGCGAGATCGACCGCGTGCGCGGCACCCTGGCCGGATGCGACGCCTATCTGGCCAAACCCTTGCAGCAGGCCGAGCTCGACAAGCTGCTGCGACGACATGGCCTCAAGCCCGCCCAGCCGGCGGTGGCACCCAGGGGCTGACCCGGGCGGGCGCTGACGCGGTCAGTGCGCTGCGCGTGCCGACAGCAGCGTGGCGCCGACGATCAGGCCGCCGCCCAGCAGCAGCGGCAGGCTCAGGGTAGCCGCGCCCAGCGCCAACGCAGAGACTGCGGCGAACAGCACCTCGGTGATCATCACCACCGCCGTCACATGCGCAGGCAGCCGCGCCGCGCCGTACTGCAGCGCCAGGTTGCCGAGCAGGAACCACACGCTCATCAGCAACGTGCCCACCAGCCACGGCGCCGCGGGCGGCGGCGGCCAGGGCACGCTGCCCTGCACGCCCAGGCCCAACGCCAGCACGCCGGCCACCAGCGCGCCGCCCAGAAACATGGCCAGCGCACGCGCGGCTTCGGGTTGATGCGCTTCGCGGCGCAAGAGCACGTTGTTCAAGGCGAAGCTGAAGCCGCCCAGCACACCCAGCCATTCGGCCAGCGACGCCGGCACCGGCAACCCACCCCCGGCGGGCCACAGCACCACCGCCGCCCCCACCAGGGCCAGCGCCACGCGCAGGCCCGCCGCGGTGCTCAGCCGTTCACCCAGCAGGGCGCGCGCCAGCAGCACGGCCCACAGCGGCATCAGGTAGAAGAGCAGCACCACGCGCACCACGTCGCCCATGGTCACCGCCCAATTGAAGGTGGCGTTGGTGGTGCCGGCCGCAGCCACCAGCCACCACAGCGTGGGCGCGCGCAGCAACTGCCCCCAGGCCCGTGGCCGCCAGGCGGTGATGACGACCAGCGCCAGCGCGTAGATGAACACCGTCGCCCACAGCGGGTGCAGGCCCAAGCCCTGCAGTGCGCGAAAGGGCCACCAGGACACGCCCCAGGTGAAGGCGTTGAAAGCCAGGGCCAGCGCCGGCAAGCCCAGACGTGCCGGACCGCCAGTCAAGGGGTCACCCTGCGCGCTTGGCGCGGCCGCGCCAAGCGGGAGCGCGCCCGTTCGGGCGGCCGCGCCGGGCTCAATGGTGCTGGTCCGTGCGGGCGATGGCCAGCAGGCGCTGGACTTCGACGCCGTGCACCACGAGGTTGCGGCGGTGCCAGCGGCGGATGAGCTCCATCACCCCGGCCACCACCAGGCCGAAGATGGCGATGGCGCCAAAGGC
>JANOLY010000519.1:0-1673 GCA_031420055.1 Burkholderiales bacterium
CTGTCGGCCTATTGGGGTGACCCGCCCGGGCACCACCAGCAACCCAAGCGCGGCATCAGCAAAGTGCTGGCGCGCTTCAACGAATGGTTTGACCACCAGGCCGACCACTACGGCCGCGTCATCGCCTGGGCGCTGCACCACCGGCGCTGGATGGTGGTGTTTGCGGTCGCCAGCCTGGTGGGCGCGCTCGTGCTGCAGAACCAGCTGGGTGGCTCGAGCTTCCTGCCCGCGTCCGACGCCGGGGTGGTGGCGATCGAGGTGCGCACGCCGTCCAGCAGCAGCCTGGAGTACAGCCGTCTGAAGGTGGAAGCGGCGGCAGCGCTGGCGCGCACGCTGCCCGAGGTCAAGGCCACGAACAGTTATGTCAACGCCGGCGGTGGCCGCATCTACGTGGACGTGGGCAAGAGCACGCAGCGCAAGCGCTCTTCGGGCGCGATCGCCACCGAACTGCGCACGCTGACGGCCCGACTCGTGGGTGCTGAATACGTGGTGCTGGACGATTTGAACAACGGCGCGCAAAAGCCGGTGCAGATCCGCTTCACGGGGGCCGATTCTCGCAAGCTGCTGGCCATCACCAACGACTTCATGGCCCAGCTGCGCCAGGTGCCGGGCGCGGTGGACGTGGGCTTGTCCGAGCAGGACCCGCAGGCCGAGATGAAGATTGAACTTGACCGCGGTCTGGCCAACACGCTGGGCATCTCCGTCAACGACGCGGCGCAGGCGTTGCGCGTCGCCTTTGCGGGTGTCGAGGTTGGCGACTGGGTCGACCCCGCCGGTGAAACGCGTGACGTCTCGGTGCGCCTGCATCCCGACGACCGCGTGGACGCCAGCAACATCGAACGCCTGCCGATTGCGGTGAGTGGCAGCAACCGCATGGTGCCGCTGGAGCAGATCGCCACCGTCACCATGGGCAAGGGGCCGAGCCAGATCCAGCATGAGGACGGCAAACGCACCATCAGCGTGGCGGCCAATGCGCAGGGCCGCTCGCCGGGCGAGGTGACGGCCGACGCGCTGAAGCTGGCGCGCGCGATGAGCTACCCGCCGGGCTACGGACTTGAGCTGGCCGGTGCCTCGCGCGACCAGCAAGAAGTGTTCAAGCAGATGGGCATTGCGCTGGTCTCGGGCGTGGCGCTGATGTACCTGATCCTGGTCATGCAGTTCAGCAGTTTCACGGCGCCGCTGGCGGTGATGTTGTCGCTGCCGCTGTCGCTGATCGGTGTCGTACTGGCGCTGCTGCTGACGGGTGGCACGCTGAACCTGATGAGCTTCATCGGCGTCATCATGCTGATGGGGTTGGTGGCCAAGAACGCAATCCTGCTGCTGGACGCGGCGCGGGCGCAGGAAGCCGAGGGTGTGAACCGGGAAGAAGCGCTGATGGCAGCCGGCCGCAAACGGCTGCGGCCGATCCTGATGACGACCTTTGCGCTCGTCGCGGGGATGCTGCCGGTGGCCATTGGCGTGGGCGAGGGCGGCGAGTTCTACCGGCCGATGGCGGTCGCCATCATCGGCGGCACGATCACAAGCACGGTGCTCACGCTGCTGGTGATCCCGAGTTTCTACGACAGCATCGAGACCTCGCGCGACCGTGCGGTGACCAAGTTCCTGGCGCGCGAACAACGCTGGAATCCGTTTTTTGCTTTCATCGTGACGCTCGTGGAAGCGCTTTTGACCCT
>JANOLY010000520.1:0-2403 GCA_031420055.1 Burkholderiales bacterium
TACCGCGAAATCATCCGTGCGCTGGCCGAGCTGGGCGCGCGCAACAACGACCAGGCCGTGCAGGCCTTGCTCAAGCGCCACGGTATCACCTAGACCGTCAACCCCCCGGCCGGCGGCGCAGCCGGCGAGGCCACGGGCACACGCAAGGCGCGACCATGAGCATCAAGTCTGTAGTCCCCATGCCGGCCGCGGCCGAGTTTGCCGCCGAACCCGGCCCCCCGGCGGACGCACGCTCCCACGCGCGCCATGCCGCGCGTGCGCTGCCGCAAGTCCACAGCGCCTTTGTCCCGGTGCTGCTGGGTGCGCTGGCGCTGTTGCTGGCGCTGGGCTGGCAGACTTACCTGCTGGTGTCCGAACGCCAAGGTCTGCAGGCCGGCCACTTGAGCCAGCAGCAGACGGTGGACAACGCCGGCAAGCTGCGCGCGTCGCTGGACGGCTTGGCGGCCGACACCCAGCGCCTGGCCGACGCCGGCAATGCCAGCGCCGCACTGCTGGTGGCAGAACTGCGCAAACGTGGCGTCACCATCAACACCCAGGCTGCTGCTGCGGCCCCCGCTGGAGCGCCGCCAACGGCCAATCCAGCGGCCAATCCAACGGCCAGGCCCTGAGGCGCCAAAACGCACCAAGCTGCACCAAGCCGCACCAAGACTCGCGCGCCGGGTCTGGGCCCAGGCGCTGAGCGCTGTCGCTGCCTCAGGGCGCGCTGGCGCGGTTCAGCCTGGCGATGTCATCCGCACCCAGCGTGAGCCGCGCCGCGGCCAGCAGTTCCTGTAGCTGCTGCACCGACGTGGCACTGGCAATCGGCGCGCTGATGCCCGGCAGGGCGATTTGCCAAGCCAGCGCGACCTGCGCCGGCGTGGCGCCGTGCCCGGCGGCGACTTGGTCCAGCGCGGCCAGGATGCGCAGGCCGGCCTCGCCCAGCAGCGGGCGCACGCGTTCACCGCGCGGGCTTTGCGCCAGGTCGGCCTCATGGCGGTACTTGCCGGTCAGGAAGCCACGCGCCAGCGCCCCCCAGGGGATGACGCCCAGGCCCTCGCGCTGCACCAGCGCCTCGAGCGCGCCTTCGTAGCCGCTGCGCGCGGTGAGGTTGTGCTCAGGCTGCAGCACTTCATAGCGCGGCAGGCCCAGCCGCGCGCTCACGGCCAGTGCCTCGGCCAGCCGGGCCGCGCTGTAGTTCGAGGCGCCGATGGCGCGCACCGTGCCTTCGCTGATCAGCTCGGCAAAGGCCGCCAGCGTTTCTTCCAGTGGGGTGTCAGCGTCGTCGGTGTGGGCTTGGTAGAGATCGATGTGATCGGTTTGCAGCCGGCGCAGTGATTCCTGCACCGCCTGGCGTATCCAGCGCCGCGACAGGCCACCCCGGCCACTGCCCTTGTCGCCCATGGGCAGGGCGACTTTGGTGGCGATGAGCACGCGGCTGCGCTTGCCGCTGGCCTGGAGCCACTGGCCGATCATGGTCTCGCTCTCGCCGCCGCTGTGCCCGGGCACCCAGCGCGAATAGGCGTCTGCGGTGTCGATGAGGTTGAAGCCGCTGTCGACAAAGGCGTCGAGCACCGCGAACGAAGCGGCCTGGTCGGCGGTCCAGCCAAAGACGTTACCGCCCAGGGCCAGTGGGGCGGTGCTCAGGCCGCTGCGGCCGAGCGGACGAAACTGCATGGCGGCGCTCCTGCGGGGTGGGGCGGCGGGTCGGCCGGCGCGCTAAAGGATGTAGCGCGACAGGTCTTCGTTGCGCGCCAGCTCGGCCAGCCGCGCGTTGACGACGGCGGCGTCGACCAGCACCGTCTGACCGCTGCGGTTGGGTGCGTCGAAGCTGATCTCGTCGAGCAGCCGCTCCATCACCGTGGCCAGGCGGCGCGCGCCGATGTTCTCGGTGCGCTCGTTGACCTCAAAGGCCATCTCGGCCAGCCGGCGCACCGCATCGGGCGTGATGTCCAGCGTGACGCCCTCGGTGGCCAGCAGCGCCTGGTACTGGCGCACCAGACTGGCGTGGGTGCTGGTGAGGATGGCCTCGAAGTCGTCGACGCTGAGCGAGGCCAGCTCGACGCGAATCGGGAAGCGGCCCTGCAACTCGGGGATCAGGTCGCTGGGCTTGGCCAGGTGGAAAGCACCACTGGCAATGAACAAGATGTGGTCGGTCTTGACGATGCCGTACTTGGTGTGCACCGCCGTGCCCTCCACCAGCGGCAGCAGGTCGCGCTGCACGCCCTGGCGGCTGACCTCGGCGCCGCCGTGCTCGCTGCGTGAGGCCACCTTGTCGATCTCGTCGATGAAGACGATGCCGTTGCCCTCGGCGTGGGCCACGGCGGCGGCGCGGATCTCGTCTTCGTTGACGAGCTTGCCGGCCTCTTCGTCCACCAACATCTTCAGTGCCACGGCAATCGGCAGCTTGCGTGTCTTGCGTCGGGT
>JANOLY010000521.1:0-1515 GCA_031420055.1 Burkholderiales bacterium
CTCGACGACATGCGCCGCGCCTGCACGTTGAATGCAGGCCGCGCGGTGCTCGAAGGCTCTGGCGGCGTCGACCTCGACACCATCCGCGCCATGGCCGCCACCGGCGTCGACCGCATCTCGGTCGGCAAGCTCACCAAGGACGTGCGCGCCATCGACCTGTCGATGCGCGTGCAGGCCAGAGCGGATGTTGACGAACTGCCCGTCACCATAACGAGCTGCACGCCATGACGACGCTGGCACCGCTGCGGCACATCAATGCCGGCGCGTTGAACGTGGCCTATGCCGAGCTGGGCCCGGCAGGCGGCCCGCCCGTGTTCCTGATGCACGGCTTCCCCTACGACATCCATGCCTACGCCGCCGTGGCGCCGCTGCTGGCTGCACGCGGCTGCCGCGTCATCGTGCCCTATCTGCGCGGCTTCGGCCCGACCCGGTTTCTGTCGCCCGACACACCGCGTTCGGGCGAACAGGCGGCGCTGGGCGCCGACCTGCTGGCGCTGATGGACGCGCTGGCCATTCCACGCGCCGTGCTGGCTGGCTACGACTGGGGCGGCCGTGCGGCCTGCGTCGTGGCCGCGCTGTGGCCGGTACGCTGCGCAGGGTTGTTGTCATTCAACAGCTACAACATCCAGCACATCGCCGGCGCCATGCGCCCCGAGGTGCCTGAAAACGAACACCGCCTGTGGTACCAATACTATTTTCACAATGCGCGCGGTGCACAGGGACTGCTGCAGGACCGGCGTGCGGTGTGCCGGCTGCTGTGGCAGTTGTGGTCACCCAGCTGGGCCTTCAGCGACGTCGAATTCGAGCGCAGCGCCGTCGCTTTCGACAACCCCGACTTCGTGCCGGTGGTCATCCATTCCTACCGCCACCGCTTCGGTCTGGTGGCAGGAGACCCGGCCCTGGCGGCCATCGAGCAGCGCCTGGCGGCACAGCCGTTGATCGGCGTGCCGGCCATCACGTTCGACGGCCTGGACGACGGCGTGCGCCCGCCCGCCGATGCCGCCCAGCATGGCGCGCGTTTCAGCGGCCCGCGCCAGCACCGCTGGGTGCCGGGTGTGGGCCACAACATGCCGCAGGAAGTGCCGCAGGTGTTCGCCGATGCGGTGATGGAACTGGTGCTGCAGCAGTGACCCGCGAAGCTGGGTGAACGGGGCGGGGCCGCCGCTCAAGCGGCCAGCGCGGCTCTCAATCCCCCAGGTTCACCACGGCGGCCAGGCGTTCAACTGCCAGCGCCGCCGGCAATACATGGTCGGCCAACACCCATGCCCGCTTGCTGCCGGCGGCGGCTTGCAGCAGCAACCCGTCCAGCACGCGGCAGGAAGCGGCGTCCAGCGCCGCGTAGGGGTTGTCGATCAGGGTCAGCTGGGCGCCGCTGGCGGCCGCGGCCACCAGGCCCAGCTTGCGGCGGCTGCCGGTGGACAACATGGTCTGCGGCTTGTGCAGGTGGTCTTGCAGGCCAAAGGCGGCCACCAGCCCGGCTGCCACGCGCGGGCTCCAGGCAGCATGGCGCCGGCC